>NZ_PGEM01000025.1:106585-144517 GCF_002934005.1 Cuspidothrix issatschenkoi CHARLIE-1
TCTAGATCTTCAATTTTGGCGGTAGGTGTGGCCGTTTTACGTCCAGAAAATTGGTTATTTAGTTTATTAAACTTGAATCATCTCATAAATGGTAGTTTTTTACTACCCAGAATTACTATTCTTTCTTTACCTAATTTACATTCTCGTTTAAAAAAATGGTTATTAAATGATTGGGACAATGGCATACATAATGTTAATCAACTATTAGCATATACCATGCAATTTATTCCTGTAGTTGAGGCAGTGAATAAGGCACTGGAAATAAAGCCAGAAGAACAAATAATTTGGTCTATTTCTAAGTTAGCAGAAACTACCTATGATTGGGAATTAATATATTTTACGTCTGCCGCTTTAAGTGAAAAACTTAAATTACAAGCACTAGATTATTTTTTCTTACCTTTTCCTGGGAAACAAAGATTAAAAGCAAGTTTGAATACAGATACCCGTTTTGATACTCCCTCCCGTGCTGCTGCTGCTGGTTTTTGGTATCTGCATGAAAAACAAGCCACTCAAGCCATAGAAGCATTTGCCGTTGTTCGTTCTCTTCTGTATGGGGAAGAAATGTATATTCTTGCTCAAACTTTAGCAGTATTTAACGATGTGAAAGATTTAAACTCTATTGCTAATCTAGAAATACCTACATTTCCCACATCAGGTTTATTACGTCCTGCCACCTGGCAAACATTAGATAGATTTGTCAAAATAATTGAAGATATAAAAATCATTAACGGTAGTGTCTCCCGTGTGTCTCGTTCTTCCGCTTTAAATCGCGCATTAGGCGAACTGACAACTATTTTAAATACAGCCGATACCCTACCCAAAGCAGAACAGGGATTAATTATAGATATTGCTCACAACTGGCAACGGCAACTATTACAAATTGCTGGGGAAGTTGGGGAAACTTTAATTACTAAATCTGTAAATAATCCCTACGTTATCGGCGACCCTGTAATGGGTAATTTATTTATTGGTAGAGAAGATATTATGAGACGATTAGAAGAACTTTGGCTTAGAGGTATTCAACTCCAGTCTGTAGTAATTTATGGTCATAGACGTATGGGTAAAACTTCGATTTTACGCAATACTGCTAACTCTTTAGATAATCAGGTCAAAGTTGCTTATGTGAATTTATTAAAGTTAGGAGACGTCACTCAAGGTGTAGGTGAAGTATTGATGGCTATTAGTGATGAAATTTCCCAAGTTGTGAACATTCCTCCTCCTAATGATGATGATTTATTAAAACTTCCCGAACTGACTTTTAACCGCTATTTTAAAAAAGTAATTAAAAATTTATCTGGTGGGTTAATTATTGCAATAGATGAATTTGAAAAAATTGAAGATCTAATTAAAGATAAAAAAATTCCTGCTAATTTTATGGACTTCTTGAGAGGTTTATTACAGGAATCTACTCAAGTTGCTTTTGCTTTTGCTGGTTTACACACTTTAGATGAAATGACAGCAGATTATTTTCATCCCTTTTTTGGTAGTGTTATTTCTATTCGTGTTGGTTTTTTAAGTCGTGGTGCAACTGGTCAAATTCTTGCTAACCCTGCTATTGAAGATTTTTTCTTAGACTACACTCCAGAGGCACTAGATAAAATTTATGATTTAACCTACGGACAACCTTATTTAGTGAATTTGGTAGGTTTTCATTTAGTGCGATTATATAATGATTTTGTTTTTGAACAAGGAAGAAACCGCGACCCAGTTTTTACAGTGGAAGATGTAGAAGCAATTGTCAAGAAACCGGAGTTTTTCCAAAGAGGTAGTAATTACTTTAACGGTGTTTGGGGTCAAGCTGGAGAAAATAATGATCATACTCAACAAATAATTTTAACTTATCTAGCAAAACACACCGCAGGACTAACGGTAAATGAATTAACTGAGTTGACGAGAATAGATAAAACTGATTTACAGAAAGCTTTAGACACTTTAGAACGTCATGATGTGATTGTAGAAAATCAGGGACGCTGGAAAATAATAGTAGAACTATTTCGGCGTTGGGTTGTTAAAACATATCCTTGAAATTTTATCATCCTAAAATAATCCTCAGATAATATTTACATACTATCAGGATCTACACCCAAAGCCTTTAATTTTTCTGCGAGTAATTGAACGCGTTTTTCGGCATTTTTAGCCTGTTCTTCGGCATTTTTAGCGCGTTCTGCTGCAACTTTTGCCAGTTCATCACCAGTTAGTAAAATATTACCATTTTGATCGCACCAACGTAACCAAGAATCATTTCTACCTTCAAATTCTCCAGTCCATAAAGTTATTCCCAAACCAATATCTTCTAACCAGTTATCTGTCATTTCTAGATAATGTCTACCCCCAAGAGTATAAATTCGGAGAATATTCCCTCCTAAATTTTGATTTGGGTCATAGACAATATAATACAAAACTCGCATCTGCTCATAAATTTGCAGCTTTTTAGTCAATTCATTCCCATCTTTATTAGAAACAATTTCCAGCACAAGTTCCGGGAATTTGCCAAAGTTCCAAACTAGGTAAGAACGATTATTTTTTTCCCACCAGTTTTCAGGAACTTGCACATCAAAACTGATAAACACATCAGGAACTACGGGAGGTTCACTCAAGGTATGGTAAACACCAACATTGGCTTCAGCTAAAAAAACCTGGTTTTTTAAAGAACTATAAAGAGAAGCGACTAAAAGACGCTGTTGTTTGGCAGATGCAAAATTATCCACAGGTGTATCATCTTCAGTAACTAGAAGGTTGGCATCTGGTAAATCGCAATCATCAATTTCATTTTTGATAAGAAGTTGCTCAACCATGATTTTATCCCCTACTGGATTGATAGTGGTTTTAATCCTATAATATAGTATCACAATTTAATTTCCCCCAGTAGCTTAATCAAGATAATCCATGGAAATGGAGGCTAATAAAAATGACACAGGAATTAATTGACCTCAGAAACAGCATTTTACAAGGAAATTACGCAGAGGCTTTAGCAATTGTAGATGAGTTAGAAGGAATGAGTAAACAAGCTAATCTTAGACAAATTCAATCATTTTTGAAAATTCTGCTAATTCATTTGATTAAAAACCAAATAGAACAAAGATTAACAAATTCCTGGGCAGCTTCTATTCGTAACTCAATTAGAGAAATTCAAAAAATCAATATTAAAGAAAATAAAACATCCTATTACGTTAATCAAGATGAATGGCAAAATTTAATCGAAGAGGAAGTAATTGAAGATGCGATCGCTGATGCTAGTCTAGAAGTTATGAATGGTAAATATACTCGTTCTCAACTGGCAACAATTTTAGAGAGAACCCAAATTATCACTACAGCAATTAGATTTCTATCTTTAAGTTATACGTATTCACCAAGAGAATTACCAGGAATTATGGATGATTATCTTAGTCAATTAGTTGGTGGTGAAAATTGGGGATGAAAAAGTTAGATCCCCGACTTCCTGAAGAAGTCGGAGATATTAATTAATTAACCGAAATGTTTGATAATTGCGTCCGCAAATTCAGAACACTTTAAAGGTTTTACAGGTGGTTCAATCATTCGCGCCAAGTCATAAGTAACTTCACCATTGGCTATAGCTGCACTCAATCCTTTTTTAATCAAATCTGCGGCTTCTTGCCAACCCATATATTCCAGCATCATCACACCGGAAAGAATTACAGAACCGGGGTTAATTTTATCTAAACCAGCGTGTTTTGGTGCTGTGCCATGGGTAGCTTCAAAAACCGCGCAGGAATCGCCAATATTTGCCCCTGGACCCATACCTAAACCGCCCACAATTGCCGCAGCAGCATCGGATAAATAATCACCGTTCAGGTTCATTGTAGCCAGAATAGAATACTCATCTGGACGAGTTTGAATTTGTTGAAAGATACTATCAGCAATGCGATCATTGACCATGATTTTCTCTTGCCATTTGCCATTACCATGACTTGCCCAAATTGAATTGAGAACTGTTTCTACTTCCTTCACAATTTGGGCTTTTTTCTCCGGTGTCAAAGCATCAAAACCAGGATCAATCATTCTGGCATTTTCTTCTGAGGAAATATTGGGGTTTTTTTCCCTATTTCCTAATATCCAAGATTCCCGTTCTGTAACGGACTCTTGGCGAAATTCGGCGGTTGCCACTTCATAACCCCAATCCCTAAAAGCGCCTTCGGTGTATTTCATAATGTTGCCCTTATGCACCAAAGTCACCTGTTGCTTATCCTTGGGCAAAGTTAAAGCGTGTTTAATAGCACGTCTAACTAAACGTTTTGAACCACTAACACTAATAGGTTTAATACCTATACCGGCATCCAGAGGAATTTGCTTTTTACCATGTTCTGGAGTAGCGGGTATTAATTCTTCATTGAGAATCTTAATCAGGCGATTTCCTATTTCACTTCCCTGTTTCCATTCAATCCCCAAATAAATATCTTCCGTATTTTCCCGGTAAACAATTACATCCAATTTTTCGGGGTTTTTGTGTGGAGATGGTGTACCAGCATAATAACGACAAGGACGCACACAGGCATAAAGGTCAAAAATTTGACGTAATGCCACATTTAGAGACCGAATCCCACCACCTACAGGAGTAGTCAAAGGTCCTTTGATAGCAACGCCATATTCTTTAATAGCTGTTAATGTATCCTGGGGTAAATACTGATAAGTCCCGTATAAATCACAGGCCTCATCACCAGCATAAACCTTAAACCAGCTAATCTTTCTTTTGCCCTTATATGCCGTAGTAACCGCAGCATCAAGCACCTTTTCCGTAGCTGGCCAAATATCTATACCCGTTCCATCACCACGAATGAAGGGAATAATCGGATTGTCAGGAACAATAGGTTCACCATTTTTGAAGGTAATTTTGGCGCCGGTTGTAGGAGGAGTAATCTTTTCGTACATAATTGACAAATTCCAAATAGAAGAAGTTCACCGAGTTACAAATGTACAGATTCACAAAATTAGGAGTCTTAATTAAACAACTTTACTCATTTTGTGTATTCTGTATTCTGTTTTTGTAACTCCTTACCTGATAAAGTATTGATGGCTAGGATGTAGACTAAAGCCACTGTGAGTCATTTTCTGTAGATATACATACACACTCAAGAGGCTGGCAAACTTTACCCAAGCAAGATTTCGGAAAACTACTTTTTGCTATTTGCACTTCATTTTGTAGAATAACCGATAGCAATAGATAGTTTATTCACGCTCACGCTAACACGAGTAATGGCATGACAGACCCAATGATTGTATCAGGCACTACAAATGATCTCGACTCCCTTCGCCACAAGTTAATCGCTGGGTCCGAAAAAGTCCAACAACAAATCATCCCGCAGTTAGCTGACTTGGGTAATGATGGCTTAGATGTGTTGAAGGAATTTTTGCTGAAACGTCGTGACACCCCAGCAACTTGGATTGACGGCAAAATCTACCAAGTCATCTACAATACTGATGCACCTGCAAATCAAGAGTTTTTGCAACTTAACTTTCCCGAAGGAATTGTACCTCTAAAATCAGACCGTGGGATCAGTTACAATTCTTTGCAAAACCTACTTGTAGATCAAGATTTTCAAGCAGCCGATCTCTTGACAATTCAGAAAATGTGTGAAGTGGCAGGTTCGCAAGCAGTAAACCGCAAGTGGTTATACTTCACAGAAGTAGAAAGTTTCCCCATACAAGACCTCCGCACCATTAATCAACTCTGGGTAGTTCACTCAGAAGGTAAATTTGGCTTTTCCGTACAGAGAGAAATTTGGTTAGGTTTAAATAAAAATTGGACTAACCTCTGGCCAAAAATTGGCTGGAAGGATGGTAATAACTGGACAAGATACCCCCACGAATTCACCTGGAATTTAAGCGCCCCTAGAGGTCATCTACCCCTCTCTAATCAACTCCGAGGTGTACGGGTCATGTCCTCTTTATTATCTCATCCAGCTTGGACTAAGTAATAAAGAGGCAGGAGGAAAAGGTTTTGGCTCTTTGTTTTCTTTTGTTGACATAGTTTGGTTTTATTTTGTTAACCAACTTATTGCGTTTTTCTAAATCAGGGTTTGCTTAGATCGCTTAGATTAAAGTAAAGTAAAGAAGTGTAAAGAAGTCTCACTTTTACACTAATCTTACAAAAAGCGCTTGTTACATTTTTCACCTGATAATTTAGTATAAAAACGTCCATGCACCTGTGTTTTTGGCGACGAATTTTAGTATCAATTGCCGTATTTTGCTTTGCCGGCTCAATCTGGGCAATTAATTCACCATCAGCCCTAGCTTATGAAAATCCCGATTTACTACCTGGTTTTGTCACACCAGTAGTAGATTTAGCAAAAACCCTCCCTGATCCTCAAGAAAAAAAACTAGTTAAAGAATTAGAACAATTTGAAACTGACACTGGTTGGAAATTGCGCGTTTTAACTCAGTATGATCGCACTCCAGGCAGAGCAGTAATTAAATATTGGGGTTTAGACGATAAAAGCATCCTCTTAGTAGCAGATGCCCGTGGTGGTAATATCCTCAGCTTTAGTGTAGGTGATGCAGTTTATGAATTCTTGCCCCGCACCTTCTGGATTGAATTACAAACCCGCTTTGGTAACTTATACTTTGTCCGGGAACAAGGAGAAGATCAAGCCATTCTCCAAGCCTTAGATTCCGTGAAAGGCTGTTTAGCCAAAGGTGGTTGTAACGTAGTTCCCGGACTCCCCAGAGAACAATGGATACTTACCCTTGTTACCTCTGCTATCGGTGGCATTATTTGCGGTTTTGCCGCCCAACCCCGCAACGATAAACAAATACTTGCTTGGCAATGGGCGTTAATTTTCTCACCTTTATGGGGAATGCTCTTTATTGCCTTTGGTATTGCTCCAGTTATTACCCGCACAAGCGATTGGTTGCCCTTGGTTCGTAATATTTCCGCATTTGCTATTGGTGCTTTAGTTGCCTATTTATCTCCTGTATTTAGTCAGCCATCTTCTAATGCTGAATCCTGAAAAGTTATAGGGAATAGGGGATAGGGAATAGGGAATAGGGAATAGGGAATGGGAAACAGGAATAAATTGCTGCTAGTCACCAATTACCCATTAGCACTCACAGAAACTGATAAGCTGAAAACTAAATATATAATTACGCAAATAAAAATCAATGGAATGGCACGTCACTGATGCTCAAAGCTTGGCAATTATTGATAATGAAATGGGTGATCATGTTTTTTCACCCGCTGAGTATGAAATAGTCCGTCGAGTAGTTTACGCTACATCAGATTTTGAGTATAAATCTTTGATCCGGTTTTCAGAACATTCCCTACAAGCTGGAGCAGCCGCCTTAGCTGCACGGACTACAATTGTTGTAGATGCGCCAATGGTGCAAGTTGGTATAGCTTATGATATTCAAAATACATTCGCTAACCCAGTCTATTGCAGCATGGAAACATTAACGCGCCCCCAAAAAGAAAAAACCCGTGCTGCTTGGGGCATTGAAACCCTGGCTAGGCGTTATCCAGAGGGAATATTTGTAGTTGGTCAAGCACAAACGGCCTTAACTGCACTTGTGGAATTAATTGAAGCTGAAGAAATTAGACCCGCTTTAATAGTTGCTACTCCAGCAGGGTTTGTGAATTTAGAAACTGCCAAAGAACGATTACAAGAGTCCCTAGTTCCTAATATTACCACTGAAGGACGTAAGGGTAACGCCCTTGTAGCCGCTGCTATTATTGATGGCTTGGTTGATCTGGCTTGGCAAGCCTATGGTCAAGATAGAAGTGGCGGGGGGTAAAGGGAATTACCAATTACCCCCCTCTTTGTCTTCCTGAACGGCGGCGGGATCTTTGTTCTTGATCTGCACGAAAACGCGCACTAACTTCACTAAATAAATCTTGACGGACACAAGGATAATCACTTACCCAAAGGTCACGGCTGGGAATGTATATATCACTGAATTCTTCAATTGTGCTGAGATCAGGGCGGTTAGACATGACTAACATTTCGGCGATTTGACCACGAGCGATCGCTTTATGGGCAGGACGTAGGGGTGCATCAAACTCTACAATAAATCCTGTATCATCACCTATTTCTAGGTTAATCCGCTTTTCTCGGTTTTCGATGATGACTAACTCGCCTTTGCTGTTGACAGTTTCCTGTTTACCCATTAACCGATCTGTAATCCACCAATCGAGGATTCTTCCTTGAAAAAAGCCACTATATTTATAACGACGGCATTTTCTATTACGGATACTTGCTTGGAATATGGGATACCAAAGCCAAAAAAAGCCGCCAAATACTCCAAAAAAGAAGATTAACCCAAATTCTAATCTAAATAAAAATTGTATCAGTAATAGTACGGCTACTGTAACTACAGAAATTAATAGCCGTTGCAAAACACTACTGAACTTCCCCCAATAGTATTTATATTGTGGGCTAGAGGCAATTAGGGGGACGATTTGTTCAAATTTTTGGCGAGTTAGAGGAACAAGCATATTTTTAGCTTTTGGCTTTTAAATGAGAAAATCGGAATTCTAAAGTATTTTTTCTAATCCATATACTAATGACTTTAGCTGATTAACTTTGCGAATGGCTAATATTACTCCTGGCATATAACAGGAGCGATCGCTGGTATCATGACGTAAGGTATAAATTTGTCCTGCTGCGCCGAAAATCACCTCTTGATGAGCTATTAGTCCTGGTAAGCGCACACTATGAATTCTAATCCCTTCGTCTGCTAAACTGCCTCTAGCTCCGGCTATTTTCTCAGTTTCTTCGACAATAGGTGTGTTAAAGCTTTTACCCATTTCGGCTAATAACTGAGCAGTTTGAATAGCTGTACCGCTAGGCGCATCAGCTTTTTGGTTATGATGAAGTTCAATAATTTCTACATGATCAAAATATTGGGAAGCTCTGACAGCAGCTTCTTGTAGTAATACCATACCAATGGAAAAGTTAGGAATCACCAAACAACCGGTACTTGCTTTTTCGGCAAAATCGCTTAATTCTTGGAGTTGTGCCGGACTTAAACCTGTAGTTCCCACCACTGGACGAATTCCATAGGCGATCGCACTGCGAATATTATCATACACTACATCAGGATGGGTAAAGTCAACTATGACCCCCGGTTGCATCTGTCTTTCTCCCGCCACATACCCCAACATTGGTTCTAATTGATTGGTAATCGGTACTTCTAAGGGTTCACTTAAACCCGCTAGTTCCCCAGCATCTTTATCTTGATGTTCGGGCGTTGTATCAATTGCCCCCATTAACACTAAATCAGATGCTTGAGCTACTGCTTTAATCACCTCACGTCCCATTTTACCAGCAGCACCGTTAACGATAACGGGAATAGAACCTTGATTGCTCATAGATTTAACAATTATTTTGAATTCAACAGAGAAATTGTCTCACAAATACAAATTCTATCAAAATGTCATATAGCAATCCTACCCCAATTATGAGAAAATACGTAGATAAAAATCCCTGTTTTATAAGCATTTGAGCCTTGTTGAACTCTCACGTATCATTTAGGATTGCTATAGCTGGAAATATCAAGACAGGAGTTTGAGATATTGTTTGTTGGATAGCGGACACCATTTGGGTGCTATCGCTGCTTCAGGATATCTTCATGAAAACAACATACAACTAGGCTTTGATTTTGATAAACTTACTCTCAATGCAGATTTGGGATTTGAGAATAAGGAGTTTATTACTAGTTGTGTGATATCAGGAGAAGTGCAAGAAAAACCAGTCAGACGCTTAAGGCTACCTATTCCTTTTGTCTGTGGTACTAACTATTTTCAAGTTAATCACTGTGTTGAAGATACCTATCAAACAACGTCTTTACAGCCTAGTCACCAGCAAAAGCTAGAACATCCTCAACTTAATTTTGACCGAGAACGGTTTTTAGAAACCGTTTGGAATAGACGTTCTATTCGTCGTTTTCAAAAGCAGTCTATTTGGAGAAAATATCTATTGGCAAATTTTGCAAGCAGTTCGACAACCAATACCAACAGAGAATTTTGAGGAAATAGAAATTTCCTCAGTGGTGCATGATGTGACAGGAATCTCACCTGGGTTATATCAGAATACACATCTCATTAAAGCGGGAAACTTTAGGGGAAAAACCGTTTATTTGTGCATTAATCAAGTGATCGCTAGAGATTGTGCAGTAACTTTGTTTTTTGTGTCCGATTATTTGAGTTATCAAATGGCTATGCAATTAGCCGGATTTATCGGACAGAGAGTGTATTTATTTAGCAATTATTGGGGAATAGATTATAGTGGGATTGGTGCTTTTTATGATGATGAAACCCAAGCCTTTCTAAAAACCAATAAGGACGTATTGTATGCAATGGCAATTGGTAAATAAGTAGGACAATCACGGGAAATGGCCAGAACAGAATTTCAATTTAATGCTAATGACAAGCATCCTATACAGCCAACATCAGCAGATATTATGCTTAGACAACAGTTAGAGCATTCAATTAGCAGGTATTTTTATGAAGGATGCGATCGCATTATTCATAATCTCCTGTCTCATTGTCGTTGGTATGCGACAACTCACGCGAGTATTTTGACTTTAGTAATTGAATGCCCCGATCAAGTTACTAACTGGCAAATTTTGCAACAAATTGTTCCTATGGCGAATGTTCTTCACAGTATTGTCAGCAGTGCCAAAATTCGAGTTTGTCCTCCCGATAATCAAAGCGTACCCTTTGAAATGAGAGTAGATGAGTTGCCAGTTTACCGTGATTGGGCATAATGGAAATTAGTATTTGAGATTGTTGATTAAGTCATCATATTCCGTTGGATAATTGTCATTAGTTCCGCAAAAACTAAATCAGCAGAATGTTGAACAACGGTACTTAATTCTAGCCCCAAATGCAGATTTACTGCTTCAATCAAATAGACTGTTACATCTTGGGGAAAATCATCAGCAAAGATTTTTATCCCCGCCGCCAAGGCATGATCCCAACGGAAATCATCTAAACCTCCAGGAGACCCCCACCAAAACTGTACTCAGTTTGGTGATGGGAGGAATGGAGGGTTAACTGTGAAACGTCCCTAAATTAAAATTTACTGAAATTCTGACTACATCTTTAATCATTGACTCTATAGTGGCTATAGAGGCCAAGATCCCCAACTTCTTAGAGAAGTCGGGGATCTTATACCCTTACCTAAATTATAAGATTAACTCATCAAATCTTGAAACATGGCGGTGCTTAAATAGCGTTCACCAAAGGAAGGTTGAATCATGACGATTAATTTACCAGCATTTTCTGGGCGTTTACCTAAGGCAATGGCAGCACATAAAGCCGCCCCGGAAGATATACCTGATAATAAACCTTCTTCTCTAGCTAATCTGCGGCCATATTCCATTGCTTCAGCGTCATCAACTTGGACAATTTCATCAATTAAATCTTGACGCAAAACATCAGGAACAAACCCCGCACCAATACCTTGAATTTTATGGGGGCCTGGTTTACCACCTGATAGAATTGGACTGTTGCTAGGTTCGACAGCGATCACTTGAAAACTTGGTTTGCGTTGTTTAATAACCTCAGCAATACCAGTAATTGTGCCACCAGTTCCGACTCCAGAAATTAAGATATCAACTTCTCCATCAGTATCCTGCCAAATTTCCTCAGCAGTGGTTTCTCTGTGAATTTTAGGATTAGCTGGATTAGCAAATTGTTGCAACATAAAAGCATTGGGAGTATTAGCAACTATTTCCTCTGCTTTGTTAATTGCGCCCCGCATTCCTTGAGGTCCTGGTGTTAATTCTAAAGTTGCACCATAAGCCCGCAGCATGGCGCGTCTTTCTTGGCTCATGGTTTCGGGCATGGTTAAAATTAATTTGTAGCCACGGGCGGCTGCTACCATTGCTAAGGCGATACCCGTATTACCAGAAGTTGGTTCGACTAAAACGGTTTTGCCCGGCGAAATTAAACCTTCAGTTTCAGCAGAAAGGATCATACTTACGCCAATTCTATCTTTGACGGAAGCCGCAGGATTCATACTTTCTAGTTTGACAACTATCCTGGCTACCACTCCCTCCGCTTGGGGAATTTTATTTAACTGAATTAGTGGAGTTTTTCCAATAAGTTCTGTTACGTCTTTAGCAATTCGCATTTATTATCCTCTAAAATTCATATATTAATCTATTTTGATTAGGTATTTAATCCCGTTCAGTTTTGATTCAACCATAACTATTTTACCATAATCTCTGTCCATTCCCACAAGAAAAATCTAGGCAATTGCTGAAAATAATCATATTGAACTTTCCTGATCATATCTTAATTTTGTTTTTGAGTTATTCAAGATATCTAGGGTCTATCTTTGTTATGAGATGCTGTGATTTGAGTACAGATTTTAGCTAAATCAAAAAATTTCAGGATGAATTAAATCTCAGCACACTAGCGTTAAAACCCTCATCTTTTTCTTTGCAGAAAAATCGAGAAAGTTTGCAACGCTACAATCAAGAGGTGCGAAATTATGTCTAAACTTCCGTTGCTTCCTCCCGATGATTTACCTCCTAATCAGGTAACAAAAGAGGATGGAATGCTACATTTGGAGTTAGAACAGTCTATTGGCAGATGTTTTTTCTATGCGTGCGATCGCATAACTCAAGTATTACTATCTAATTGTCACTGGTACATAACTACAAATAAAACTACTTTAATGTTAATTGTAGATTGTCCCGATCTAGTTGCATACTGGCATATAGTCAGCAATATTCCCCAAATTGGTAATAGACTAGAACGATTCACCAAAAATGCCAAAATCCGCGTTTATCCTTCCTTTGGCAAGGGGTCACCTTTTGAAATTGGCCTAAATTAAATTTTAATCACTAAAAGATCCCGGACTTCTTCAAGAAGTCCGGGATCTATCTTATATCTTGTTATAATAAAATTAATACAAAAACATACCAGCCATAGTCATGATTAACAACTTTATCAATAATAAAAAAGAACTTTTTGACCGTTGGGCAAATAGTTATGATTGGACATTTCCTTCTTTTATTTACCAAGCTATCCATAAAAGATTGCTTTCACAAGTTGAATTATCACCCAATGCCAATGTACTTGATTTAGGTTGCGGTACTGGACGTTTATTAGATAGATTAGCAACACAGTTCCCAGAAATTCGCGCCACAGGTTTAGATTTATCCTCCCAAATGTTGCGAGTTGCGAGACAAAATAACCGCCACCATCCCCGCTTAATTTATATTGAAGGTAATGCGGAAAATTTACCCTTTGCTGAAGGTCAATTTGATGCGGTTTTTAATACAATTAGTTTCTTACATTATCCCCAACCAGAACAGGTTTTAAAAGAAGTCGCTAGGGTACTTTCTCCAGGAGGTAGATTTTATTTAGTGGATATTACTTTTAATAACTCATCATCATGTCAAATTACGCCCCATTCTCCTACCGGAATTAGATTTTATAGCCAAAAACAAAGAGAAGAAATGGGGAATAATGCTGGATTAAATTGCGTAGGTCATTATTACTTATTGGGTTTTGTATTATTAACTGTTTTTGAAAGATAGGTTTTGGTGTTTTTAGGGATGAAAATGATTTTGCATAAATGTGGTGTACTCCACACACTCCCTTATGCCTTGCGGCACGCTTGCGCGAACAGGTGGGTGTGGGCTTCTCAGCGACTCTTCTCTAAAAACTTTGTAGGGACAATTCATGAATTGCCCCTAGGATAATTTTCACCAAATGTCTAACGACTAAACAGCAATCAAATTTGATGAATTATGTACCTGTTGACATAACCAATTATATAAACTTTCCAAACCTTCCCCAGTAGTAGATGAAACTTGGAAAATTTGCATATTTGGATTTACTTGTTTAGCATATTCAAGACAACGCTGCACATCAAAATTGATATAAGGTAATAAATCAATTTTTGTCAAAATCATAATATCACTACTGCGGAACATATAGGGATATTTAATAGGTTTATCTTCTCCCTCTGTCACCGATAAAATTACCACTTTAGCGGCTTCTCCTAAGTCAAATAAAGCCGGACAAACCAAATTTCCGACATTTTCAATCATCACCACAGAATTAAGAGGCGGTTTCAATTCTTGCAGACCTTTTTCGATCATGGAAGCATCTAAATGACAACCTGTACCTGTGTTAATTTGTACGACTTTACAACCAGTAGATTTAATTTTTTCAGCATCATTAGTAGTTTCTTGATCACCTTCAATGACGCTAATATTTAACCTATCTTTTAAATCATTAATAGTGCGAGTTAATAATGTAGTTTTACCAGCACCAGGGGAACTCATTAAATTTAAAGCCAGGATATTTCGACCTTTAAACCAACCTCTATTCTGGGCGGCCAATAAATTGTTTTTACCTAAAATTTCCTGTTCTAAAGATATAGTTGTATTGTGAACATTGGCATGAATATGGGCAGGTTCTTGGTGATGATGGGAATGGTTAATTACAGTACCATCGGGTAAAGTATGGGTATGATGATGTTCATTTTCCATATTAGTAATTCTTGTTTCATTGTCATCAGAACATCCGCAAGTTACACACATAAATCCTCCACTTCGATTTCTTTGATTTTCAATTCTTCACCAGTCAATAAATCCAGTTTTACACTACCACATTCACAAATGCCAAAGGGTTTGTCTACATAAAATGTATTACCACATTCACGACATCTGGCCATTCCTGGTATTTCTAATATTTCTAATATTGCCCCTTCTACTATTGTACCTTGGGCGCAAATGTCAAAACAGAATTTGATAGCATCAGGCATAACTGCTGATAATTTACCCACTTCTAATAATACTTTTTGTACTTTTTTATTTTGGGCATTTTCGCTAACTATGGCGATGATGTTTTTAGTAATTCCTAATTCGTGCATACATTTCCTTAAACGAACCACAGAGGCACAGAGGACACAGAGTGAAGAATTAAATTGTAGGTTGGGTTGACGCAAGGAAACCCAACATTTTAAACAAAATTTTGTGAATTTGTTGGGTTGCGCTGTCGCTTAACCCAACCTACGATTAACATATTCTAGGAAGTATCATAAACTATAACAATTTTTGCAAGAGATTATAAATATCTCCCTTATCACCATCCTTTCTTAAACTTATACCAACTACCAAAATAACTACCTTATCATTTTCCACTTGATAAACTATACGGTAGCGTTGCCCTACAGCCCTAAGACTACGATAATTTATTAGTTGTCCAGTTAAAGGTTTTCCCTGTTTTTCTGGTTCTATTTTTAGTTTATCAATTCGTGAACTTAGAGCTTTCTGGTGACGTTTATCTTTAATATTTGCTAACATCTCCAATGCTAAAGGAGTTAATTGAATTTCAAATTCAGTATTATCAGTTTGTGGTTTTTCAAAGTCCGAGTTTGAGTTTTGCATCATTCCAACTAATAGTTTCTCCCCTGTCTGCTTGAGCTATACTTTCTTGTAATTGTTGGGTAAATTCTTTATCAAATAAAATTGCTAAAGTTTCTAATAAAGATTCATATTGCTCAAAACTAATAGCGGCCATAACTGGTTTACCATGTTTGGTAATAATTATTGGCTCTTGTTGTACATCATCTGGCAAATCTAAAATTTGCTGTTGTGCTTCTGTAATTGTGAGGTGTTTTAACATATTCTCGTCACAAATAAGTATTGTATATGATTATATCACTAATTCATACACCAGATCCCCGACTTATATTAAAATTGTAGGTTGGGTTGACGCAAGGAAACCCAACATTTTAAACAATATTTTGTGAATTTGTTGGGTTGCGCTGTCGCTTAACCTAACCTAACCTACATAATTTATAGATTTTAACATATTCTTGGCAGTTGATCTCCTACTAACATATCAATGATTCTTTCCGCACCAAAGGCAGTTTTTAATAATACTATTCCTGGTGGGTTGGTGATAATTTGACCGATGATAGATGCGTCTTTTCCTGTGGGATGATTTCGCATGGTTTCTAAGATTAAATCAGCTTTTTCTGGAGGTGCAACAATGACTAATTTTCCTTCATTAGCTAAATATAAGGGTTCTAAACCTAATATTTCACACACTCCATTTACTTCTTCTCTAATAGGAATTGCATTTTCATTGATACGTATTCCTAAATTAGATGTTTGGGCAAATTCATTTAATACTGTGGCTAAACCTCCTCTAGTTGCATCGCGCATGGCGTGAATTTGTGGACAAACTTTGATAATTTCTGCAACTAATTCATGTAATGGTTGACAGTCGCTTTCTATATCTGTTTCTAATGCTAATTCTCCCCTAGCAATTAATATTGCTGTTCCATGATTTCCTATCTCTCCATTAATAATTACCACATCTCCTGGTTGAATATGGCGGGGAGAAATATCAATTCCTGGGGGAATTATGCCAATACCAGCAGTATTTATAAATAATTTATCAGCACAGCCTCTATTAACAACTTTGGTGTCTCCTGTAACTATTTGCACTCCAGCTTTTTTGGCTGCTTTTTGCATACTAGCCACAACTTTTCTTAATGTTTCTATGGGTAAACCTTCTTCTAAAATCATGCTACAAGTGAGGTATAAAGGTTTTGCCCCACTCACTGCTAAATCATTAATTGTGCCATTAATAGCGAGTTCTCCTATGTCTGAACCAGGAAAAAATAAGGGATCTACTACATAGGAATCTGTGGTAAATGCTAATCTATTCCCATGTTGAGAAAAATTGTATAAATCAAATGTGGCTTGGTCTTCTAATTGTGATAAAATGGGATTATCAAAACTTTTTACAAAGATATTGGCGATTAAATCTCTCATGGCTTTGCCACCACTACCATGAGATAAATTAATGTGAGTATCTTTAATTTGGGAAGGACGACGGCGGGCAGTTTCTATTTTTTCAAAAAGCGGATTTTGATATTCTTTATTTTCGTAATTGTTCATAATTTTTAGCAATTTGTACAGTGACAAAAGGCATATTTTTGACCTCATTTTCTAGGGTTTTCTGGCTTTAAGAAACGGCTATTTTCTCCTTTTCAGCTATTTTTTTAGCCATTGTTGAAAGTCGCCCATATTTGTAATATGCTGCACAAGCACCTTCGGAAGAAACCATACAAGTTCCTATGGGTGTTTCTGGTGTACAAGCTGTTCCAAATACTTTACATTGCCAAGGTTTTAAAACTCCTTTGAGAATTTCTCCACATTGACAGGCTTTATGATCTGCTACTTTTAAATTAGGAATAGTAAATTTCACTTCAGCATCAAATTGGGCATATTCTTCGCGTATTTTAAAACCAGAATTTGGTATTTCTCCTAAACCTCGCCATTCAAATTTTTCTCGCACTGTAAAAACTTGATTCATAGCTTGTAAAGCGTTTTTATTGCCATTAGGTTCTACCAAACGATTATATTGATTTTCCACTTCACAACGATTTTCTACTATTTGTTTTAACAACATCCAAATAGATTGAAAAATGTCTAGTGGTTCAAAACCAGAAATAACAATTGGTTTATGATATTCTTGGGAAATAAACTCATAAGGTTCTGTTCCTATTACCATACTTACATGACCTGGACCAACAAAACCATCAAGTTCTAAATCAGGATTATTTAATAATGCTTTTAATGCCGGAATTACTAATACATGATTAGAAAACATACTAAAATTAGTAATATTTTCTGCGGCTGCTTGGAGAATAGTAAATGCGGTACTAGGGGCGGTAGTTTCAAAGCCTAAACCGAAGAAAACTATTTCTTTATGGGGGTTTTCTTTGGCTATTTTCAGGCTATCTAATGGTGAATAAACCATACGAATATCTGCACCTTGGGCTTTAGCTTGTAAAAGGCTAATTTTTGAACCAGGTACACGCATCGTATCACCAAATGTGGTAAAGATGATATCAGGGTTTTGACAAAGGGCGATCGCTTCATCTATTCTACCTTTAGGCATCACACACACTGGACAACCAGGCCCATGAATTAATTCAATATTATGCGGTAATATTTCTTCAATTCCATATTTAAAAATTGAATGGGTATGCCCGCCGCATACTTCCATTATTTTTAAATGTCTATCTATTTCTTGGCTGAGTTTGGCAATTTCTTTTTGTAAAGCGAGGGCTTTTTCTGGGTTGCGAAATTCGTTTACATATTTCATATCAATTTTAGATTAGCAAAAAGCAGTAAAATTTAAACGCAGATGTACGCAGATTAACGCAGATAATTAATGTAAGGCTGCTATTTCTTGTAATAGTTGTAAGGTTTCTGCTGCTTCTTGTTCGTTAATTCTATTCATCGCAAAACCAACATGAACTAATACCCAATCTCCTATACATTTTTCTGGTGGATGTTCTTCGTCAACTATACAAGCTATGTTTACTTGTCTTTTGACTCCTCCCACATTTACCATTGCTAATTTATATTCAATATTGGTTATTTCAGTTATTTGTCCGGGTATTCCTAAACACATTTTAATTTTCCTTTTTTTAAGATTTTAGATATTTAGCGGCAGTAATTACACTTTGTCCTAATGATAATCCTCCATCATTTGTAGGTACTATACTATGAGTTAACACATTAATTTCTAATTTTTCTAAGCGCATTTTTACTTGTTGTAATAAAATTTGATTTTGAAATACTCCTCCTGTTAATGCTACTTGATGAAATTGATGTTCCTGCCGTAATTGTTTAATTATTGTGACAATGAGTATGGCTAAACTTTGATGAAATCTGGCAGCTATTTCTGATGGTAAAACTTGCTGTTTAACATCATTGAGTATTTCTCGCCATGTTAGAGATGTATCTATATAATAAATATTAGCTGATTTTTCAAACTTAAAGGAATAATTTAGACTTTCTTTATCATTGTTTAATATATTTACATTGGCTATAGCTTCCATTTCTATGGCTGCTTGTCCTTCATAACTGCATTGTTCTCTACAAATACCTATTGCGGATGCAACTGCATCAAATAATCTGCCTACTGATGATGTTAAGGGCGAATTAATACCTTTCTCTATGATTTGTTTGAGTAATTTGGGGTTTTTAGTTTCTAAAAATTTGATAATTTCTAAATCACTATATTTTTCTTGTACTTCTTCCCAAGTAAACGCATTATTTAATTGAGAAAATGTATTTCTCCAAGGTTGATAAATTGCCTGTGATCCTCCTATCATAGGTATTGGTTTAAATGTGGCTAATCTTTGAAAATTAACATAATCTGCTAATAAAAATTCTCCTCCCCATAATGTACCATCTTCACCATATCCTAAACCATCAAATGCTATTCCCAATACTGGTTTTGTATCTAAGGAAATTTGATTTTCTGCCATGCAAGCTGCAATATGGGCGTGATGATGTTGAATTTCTACTAATTGAAGATTATTAACTGTTGCTAATTCTTTACCCAGTTTAGAAGATAGATATTCTGGATGTTTATCAATAGCAATTATTTGTGGTTGATGTTGAAATAAATTCAGATATAAGTTTAATGTTTCTTGATAAGCATTAAAAGCCGCCCCATTTTCTAAATCGCCTAAATGTTGTGATAAAATTACCTCACCTTCTCTTAATAAACAAAAGGTATTTTTTAACTCACTACCCATTGCTAAAATAGGCGGTAAATTGGCAAATCCTGATGGTAAAATAATTGGTGCTGGTGCATATCCTCTAGCGCGTCTAAGAGTTTGTATTTTATTATCAATAACTCTCACTACAGAATCATCTACTCTATTGAGAATATCACGATTGTGTAATAATAAATAATCAGCTATTTTCCATAATTTATATTTAGCATCTTCATTATTTATGCATTGTGGTTCATCGGAAATATTACCGCTAGTTAAGACTATCGGGTTTTTCATTCTTCTGAGAATTAAATGATGTAAAGGAGTATAGGGTAACATAAACCCCAAGGTGTTTTGTCCTGGTGCTATGGCAAATGACAATTTACTATCATCCTTAATTTTTAATAAAACAATAGGTGCTACTGGACTATTTAATAATTCTGTTTCCAAATCATTAATATGACAATATTGAGAAATAATGTCAATATCTCTAGCCATTAAAGCAAAAGGTTTATGATAGCGTTGTTTGCGACTTCTGAGTTTTAAAACTGCATTTTCTAAAGTTGCATCACAAGCTAAATGAAAACCTCCCAAACCTTTAATAGCAACAATTTTACCCTTTTGTAATAAAGTACAAACTGCATCCACATCATCTAATATCGAAAACATATCAGAACTGATAACTTTACCATCAGCACGTTCTAACCATGCGCGTGGACCACAGGTAAAACAAGCTACAGGTTGGGCATGAAAACGCCTATTTTCTACATTTTGATATTCCTTTTCACATTCCTTACACATCGAAAAATTAACCATACTCGTATGATTTCTATCGTAAGGAATAGCACTAATAATAGTTAACCTGGGACCACAATGAGTACAGTTAGTAAAAGGATAACGAAAATAGCGACTAAAAGGATCAAAAATATCCTTTTGACACTGAGGACAAATAGCAGCATCAGGCGAAATTTCTGTTTTCATCAGAGTATTCAAACTATGAGAAATCACGAAATCATCAAAGTTAAATTCTCCTAAATATTGACTTCTTACTAATTCATTAATTTTCGCCAAGAGTGGAGATTCTAAATATAATTTATTGACAAATTCTGTAATTTTTTCCTCACTTCCAGAAACACGAATTAAAACCCCTTCCCCATCATTACAAACATCACCTTTCAACCCACAACTTTTAGCTAAACGATAAACAGTAGGACGAAAACCCACACCTTGAACAGTACCCTTAACCCTAATTTCTTCAATAGACATATAAAAACCCAAATAATAATTTATTCACTTAACTCTGTGTCCTCTGTGCCTCTGTGGTTCGTGACAAAATCTCCAACTTCTTTTGATAAACTCATAAATAAATTATCAATGAATCTCAGAAAACGGGAATCTGAAAATTACCAAATTAAAACCCGATTATTACAAGAATCAGAAACTACCATATTTTTACCACAAGTTTTAATTCCATAACACCAATTTAAACTTTGTCGGGTTGGTAGTCCAAAATTATGGTTTTCACTCTTACTGATAAAACTATCTTGTCCCCAAACAGCATCAACATCCGCACTTTGTAATAATAAGATAGACTCCCGCTTTTTCCATGCTAACAAACGAGAATTAGCCGTATCCGCAACTATTAAATAATCTCCCCAAATATCTACACCATAGGGCATACTTAAAATTCTACAATATTTGTGACATCATTTGCTTTAAAAATAAGGATAAAATTAAAACTAAAATCGCCAAAACCATTAATGAGTAAGGATTTTGGCGATTTTAGCCCTGAATAAAAAATGGACAGTAATTCTTTAAAATGGACAATAATTATTTAATGGACATCCTGACTCGGTGACTCGGTGACTCCTAGCCCTCACAGACAACTTTTTCAGCAAACCTTAAAAAGTTGATTTCCATGCGGCTAAATCTGCTAAGGATCTATCCCGGTAACGTCCATATTTTTCTGGTTTACTCTTAATTCTTACACCCAAATCTGGAACAATCCCAAAATTAGGGGCCATTGGTTGAAAATGTTTTGGTTCAGCAGAACTGATAAACTCAAATAATGCCCCCATCATAGTGGTATTAGGTAATATTAAAGGTTCTTTTCCTAAAGCTATTCTCGCTGCATTTGTTCCTGCTAACCAACCTCCAGCAGATGCTGCTGTATAACCTTCTGTTCCTATTAACTGTCCTGCCGCTAATAAATTAGCACGATCTTTAAATTGCAAACTTGGTAACATTAATTGGGGTGCATTTAAAAATGTATTGCGGTGCATGACTCCTAATCTGACAAATTCCGCTTTTTCTAAACCAGGTATCATTTGAAAAACTCGTTTCTGTTCACCCCAACGCAAATTAGTTTGAAAACCGACCATATTCCAAAGTTGACCGGCTTTATCTTCTTGTCTCAATTGCACAACCGCATAATTACGTTCTCCCGTGCGATGATCAGATAAACCCACTGGTTTGAGGGGACCATAGCGCATGGTATCTTCTCCCCGTCGTGCCATTTCTTCAATTGGTAAACAAGCTTCAAAAAATTTCGCTGTTTCCTTTTCAAAGTCTTTTAATTCTGTTTGTTCCGCTTGACAAAGTGCCGAGTAAAAATGTAAATATTGTTCTTTATTCATAGGACAATTCAGATAAGCCGCTTCACCCTTGTCATAGCGAGAAGCCATAAAAGCAATATCTTTATTAATAGAATCTCCTAAAATAATCGGACTGGCCGCATCAAAAAAGTTGAGATATTCTAAGCCTGTAAAACGCTGTAAATCTGCCGATAAATCAGGACTTGTTAAGGGTCCAGAAGCTAAAACAACGATACCTTCAGGAATTTCTCTAACTTCACCACGACGAAAATCAATTAATGGATGATTTGCCAAAGTTTGGGTTAAATCTTCCCCAAATTGTCCCCTATCAACTGCTAAAGCACCACCGGCGGGTACTGCGTGTTCATCTGCTTTAGTGATGATAATAGAACCGAGTTGGCGAAGTTCTTCGTGTAATAGTCCTGCTGCGCGATCGCTTGCCATAGCCCCGAAAGAGTTACTACAGACCAATTCAGCCAAATTTTCCGTATGATGGGCAGGGCTGAAGCGTTTAGGGCGCATCTCGTGGAGAATCACAGGAATACCAGCTTGGGCTATTTGCCATGCTGCTTCTGTACCTGCCAGTCCGCCGCCTATTACTTGTATGGGTTCTTGTGTCATAGTTGTTTTTTTGTGCTTTTTTATGATTGCTTTGGTCATAATAACAATTACAGCAGTTTCCGAAGATATGAGGTACACATTTTCTAAATAGGGCTTGCTGAATAAACCAAAAAACTAGATATATTAAGAGTTTCAGGCTTAAAAAAGTGAATTAGGTGCAAGGAATAAGCATTGAAACCATTAAAAACCTATCACTTTCTCAGATTCGAGACTATTCTTATCTCCTCCTAATTCTTCCTCGGTGACTCCTGACTCCTGACTCGGTGACTCCTGACTCCTGACTCCTGACTCCTGACTCGGTGACTCCTGACTCCTGACTCCTAATTCTTCCTCGGTGACTCCTGACCCCTTCTTCCTAACTCCTAACTCCTAACTCGGTGACTCCTGACTCGGTGACTCCTGACTCCTGACTCCTAGTCCTCACGAAAAGACTTTTTCAGCAAACCCTAAATATTCAGTCCTACAAGTTGAAAAGCCTGTTTAATACCTACATTCATTGGTAATTTTTGTTCTTTTGCATATAATTCTGTAGCTTTACTATAAGCAGATAACATTTCTCGGCAGTTTTCTACCTGTCCATCTTGACCTTTAATATTCAGCAATACCCAGCCTAAATTATGATAGGCTTCAGCATAAATAGGATTATACTTAATTGCTTTTTCAAGATATAACTTTGCCTTCTGCCATTCTCCTATTTGGGCATATAAAGTACCGAGGCGAAATAAAATAAAGGCTTGAGGTGTAAATTTTTGTAGATAATTGTCATAGATTTGAATGGCACTTTGATAATTTTGTAAATTTTCCTGAGTAATGGCGTGATTAATTAATACCCAATCTATAATTGATCCTTGATGACTAGCTTTTTCAAAACTGCTCATAGCATCTTGCCATAAATATTTAGTTGCTTCTCTCCAACCTTTTAAACCCCAAGCCATAGCACTATCAGGAACTTGATTAATGAATTCTTCAATTCTTCTATCTATATCATTAGCTTGTTTAGTGACAACGGCTTTTTCTAAAGCTATAATCAAATAAGGATATAGGCTAGATTGTAACTCTTTTCCATGACTATTTGGCTGATTCTGTAATTTAAATATTGCTTGTGTAGCTGCACGAATAGCTAATTTCCATTCTTGTTGCTGTATATATATCCAAGCTTGTAAACCCAAAGCAAAGGTAGAATCGGGCTGTAATTGCAATGCTTTATTTACTGTATTCTCTGCGTCTTCCCATTTACCAGATTTACCTAATGCCCAAGCAAAATTAGCTTGTATCCAAGCCTCATGGGGAGCTAGTTGGGCGGCTTGTTGTAAATTCTTAACTGCTTCTTGCCAATTTTTTTGACGGCAATTAATCAATCCTAAAACGCCGTAACCTCTGCCATCATTGGGTTGTAATTGAATGGCTATTTTTGCAGCTATTTCTGCTTGTTGATCATCAAGATATATTTGTAATAATGCTAGTTCTACGGCTGCTTCTCCATGATCTGGTGCTAGTTGCAAATATTTTTGATATGCTTGAACCGCATCAGCTATTTGACCTTGTTTGACTAATTCTTTGGCTCGTTGATGTTGAGGAGAAATAAATTTACCTTGAAGTGCATTAATTAATTCATCAGCCGTTTGAAATCTATCCTCTATTCTAAATTGCATTCCTGCGAGAATAACTTTTTCTATTAAAGAACTTAAATCAGGGCGTAGTTGTCGGGGTGACACTAATTTATCCACAGAACTACCTTGTAAAAAAGCAGTGGCTCTATCCGTGGCTTCTATTGGTAATTTTCCTGTTAATAATTCATACATTGATGCACATAAAGCATAAAGGTCTGTACTGGGAAAACGCTTACTTTTTTGAATGTATTGTTCATAAGGTGCATATCCAGGAGTTAATATTCGGGTCATATCCCCAGTTTGACCGGCAATAAATTCTCTAGCTGCGCCAAAATCAATTAATACAGCTTTATCGGGAGAGACAATAATAATATTTTCTGGTTTGATGTCTCGATGCAGTAAATTATGACTATGAATAACTTTTAAAGCCTCGGCAATTTGCACAAAATAATTTTTAACTTGATTTTCTGCTAGTGGTCCTGTTTCTAGCAATATTTTATCTAATGATTTACCAACAAGTAATTCCATTACCATGTATGCGGTATCATTTTCTGTAAACCACTCATAAATTTTGGCGATATGAGGATGAACACATCTTTGTAAATAGTTAGCCTCCGATTGAAACTGTTGCAGTTGTTGTTGACGCTGCATAGGGGTAATGGACATTGGCCACAAAACTGTATTACCTTGTCTAGCAGCATTTTCTGGCCATAATTCTTTAATGGCAACTTGGGTAGAGTTGGAGATACAAGTAGCTGCATAAGTAATACCAAACCCACCTTGTCCTAATATGTTATCTATTCTATATCTGCGATTCCCTAATAATGTTCCTGGGGATAAATGCAGATTTGATATAGTGGAAGAGGAGGTTAAAGGTGTACCGCAAGCGATACAGCTAGTTTCATAATCGTAGTTATCTGTAAGACAGGTTGGACATTGAATAGACATAATTGATAATTGGTAATGAATGAGTATAAGATCCCCGACTTCTTTAAGAAGTCGGGGATCTATAAATTGACTAAAAATTGTAATGCTAAAAGGGTAGCGTTATCAGAGGCGCCACGTTCTAAAACTTTATTAATAGTCAAATTAACTGAGTTTTGTAGGTTTTGATCAGGGGTGAAAATTTCCGCCAGTTCGTTTTTAGGCACTAAGTCCCAAACCCCATCAGAACATAGTAATATAATATCTTCATGTTCTAACTGCATAGATAATTCTGGAGTGGTTTGTTTTAAATTTTGGACGTAACCATCGCTTAATCTACGTTTTGTGCCGATGGATTTTGTGAGAACATTTCTCTCTGGGTGTTCTAAACTTTCAGCTTCTGTAATCTGTTCACTGGCTACTAACATGGCAACTAGAGAATGATCTTGACTGAGTTGTTTTATTTGCCCTTGACGTAGTAAGTAAATGCGACTATCACCAACATGACTAATTATTAATTGTTCGGATATGGCAAATATGACGCTGAGGGTTGTTCCTCCATCTTTAAGTTGATTTGATACTGTTTCGTTGGCTTGAACAAATAGGTTTTCTAGCCATTCCTGGTATTGTTCTATGGTTTGATTTTGGAAAAATATGGGTGTTTCTAAAACTGTTTTTATTGCCAATTGACTGGCTAATTCGCCTTGAGACATTCCCCCCATACCATCAGCGATCGCAGCTAAGAGGATGGTTTCTCTATCACTGATTTTCTGTTGTTTGATGCCATAGTTATCTTCATTTTGTAAACGGTTTATTGATAGTCCAACGGTAGAACTACTGGCTATTTGCCAGTTAATGTTGGGTGTGCTAATGTTTTGGCGGGTGTGAACTAATATTTTTAATAGTTGTTCTAGGGGAAATCTTTCTTCTGGTAGGGAAGATAAACAAATTTTGAGAATTTGATAAATAATAGGAATGGGACTAATTTCTATTTCTATGGTTTGGTCTGTTGATAGGGTTTGTTTGTGAATTATCTGATATAATAATGCTGCAACTGTATAACTACTCATTGTTTCGTGAATGGGGTTTTTACAGTATGCTAATTCGGGAGCGCAATAAGTTCCTATTAACCCAGAATTGAGAGTTTCACCCAAGGGATAGGCACTAGTAAGGTCGAAAAATTGTATAGGTGTTCCCATTTGAATAAATTGGGGAAGGATATTGATAAAACACCATCCTCTTTGATGAAGATAGCGGCATAATTGACATATTTGGCTGGTTAAAAATATTGATTCTTCTAAAGAATGTTCGGTTTTTAGCCAAGTTTCTAGGGTCTGATTTTCCTTGGGAAGGTAGGTAATAAGGAGAAGTTTTTGATGTGATATATTGGTGTTAATTTCTGTTTCTGGATAATATTCATCTTCTAAATATTCTTTTTGCAAATATTCTGAGGCTGTATCTATTTCTGGAATAGGAGAAAAGATAGTTTCAATTTCTGGGATATTTTGGGGTTTAATGTCAATAGTTATATTGTCTTGGCTGTGTGCAAGTAGTTCGGTTACTAGTTTATAATCACCTAGTTTTTTTCTCAGTTCTAGTTCTTGGTTGAGTGCGCTGTTAGTTGCACCTATTCTCAGTAAACCTGGTTTTTCAGATATGATATTGACTTGAAAGTAATAAATATCAGGTGTGAGTTGTCCTAAATAGGAGATGATTTCTATTTGCAGGTTATCTATTTGAAAACAGATGTTTTCTTTAATTATTAGTGGATTTTGATTTGTATTGTCATTCATAGATTCGCAATCAGTATCAGGTTTTAATGCCCCCTAACCCCCAATTCTGGGGGAATCAGAATTTCCAAGTCCCCAAAGTTTGGGGGATTTGGGGGGCTAAATATGGTATCACAGGAAATTTTTTTGATGTTTTAGATAGTTTGAAAGAGAAATCTAACTTTACCAAATGCTATTTCATCACCTGAGTTTAAGGAGGTGGGTATGGTAATTCTGGCACTAAAGCGAGTTTGTCCTGGGGGTTTGATAAATACTCCATTGGTAGAACCTAAGTCTTTGATTTTCCATGTTCCTAGTTCTTGATAAATTTCCGCATGATTACGAGATACTGTTTCTCCGCCAAAAAACGTTTCTAAATCAATTTCTACTGGTCCTGTGTCTGGGTCAAATATGCCCACAATGGCGTTATTATCTAGGATAAATTCTGGGATGGGGGCGGTTGTTTGTTTAGATGTTAGTTTGGCTTTTGTAAATGTGTTGATAATTGGAGGATAGTTGGGTTGTGGTGTAGTTGGTTGAATGACTGTAGGTGCTAAGGAGGGGTCTATTTTTGGTTGTGGTGTGATTATGGCTTGTAGTTCTGAACCGCAAGCGTTACAAAATTCTGAATTGTCTGAATTTTGATCATAACCGCAAACTGTACAGGTAATCATGATACTTTTATCCTCATTTTCAATTATTAATTTTTTTTCAAAAACTTTTAAGATCCTCTTTTAAGATCCCCGACTTCTTTCCTATTGTATCAAGAAATTATCAATTGATGTCAGAAGTCGGGGATCTGGTTATTCTTGTATCAAGAAATTATCAATTGATGTCAGAAGTCGGGGATCTGGTTATTTATGTTCCTGTGAGTTTTCGCATTTCCTCTTCTGAAGGCATTTCGTTAATATCATCGCCCATTTTTACGGTTTTACCTTTTGCACCCATTTTCACGGTTTTCCGAGTTCCATCGGAGATTTTTCGGGTTTTTCGGAGTTCTTCTTGGGCGTTGGTTAAGGATTCTGTCATGTCCTTATTACCAATTTTCATGGTCATGCGTCGGGCTGTTTCTAATATTTGTTCGGCTTTTTGTGGATCATGTTCGGCTATTTTTGTAGCTTGGTTGACGAGGTTAGCTATGTTGCATTGTTGGACATAATCCATAACTTCTTGATTGACTTGGGCTGCATTTTCCTGTCCGGGAACGAATTGAATAATTAGGTTTTGTGGTGGAAATTCACCGCGTATTTTTTGTCCGGGTATGTCGTAAGTGATCCCAAGTTGGGCGATACGCACACGAGTAGCGGGACGATTATTAATAGTAAATTCGAGGATAAATATGGTTTCGTCATTAGCGATCGCATTCCCTAAAGGATGAATATCTTGATTAATGGGAAACTCGGCTTGGGTGGGGTAAGCGCGAACAATTCTAGTCAGTTCTACTCCTTTAACTGTTTTCACTGTTAGGGCTAGATTGGTGATAACTTCTTCTTGGGCTTGGCTATATTCGTCTATGATTTTATTGGGTAAATCAAGGATGGAAATTTGTGTACCTATGGCTGTTCCTGGGACAATATAAAGTAATTTTCCTCCTGTAGAATCGCTAAGATGGGTAAGTAGGTCTTCATTAAATTCTCCTACTCCTAATGCGGTAATGGGGATATTATTGGTGGCGAAATTACTAGAAATTGACCGACATTGATCTTCATCAAATGTTTGTCCATCAGTAAATAATAGGGCGCGTCTGACTGTCATTTGTTGTTCACTTAAGATATCAAATGTCCGCCGTAATCCTAAACCCATGCGTGTACCACCGGAAAAGTTTCTCAGGTTGTTAATAGCGGTTTCTAGTTGATTAATTTCTGTGGCACTGGTTAAGCCGATAGTTTGGGAAGCGTTATCATCAAATTGGACTATGGCAATGCGATCGCTGGTGGTCAATTTTCCCGAACGGACTAATGCTAATAAGGATTCAATGACTAGATCTATTTTGGATTTTCCCCCTATAGCCTCTTGATATTCTTTACCATCTTGTTGATAAATAACCCCCGTTGGTTTTGACTCTCCTGATACTATTTCATACATTGAACCACTAGTATCAATAACAAAGGTAAAGGTTGTGGGGGGACGACTTGTGGCGACATCTTTAGTAGGACGTAATTTCAGCATCACAAATAATTTTTGTGCTGCCGTATCTGCTGGCATAAATTCCCGATGGGGAGTAATACTAATGTTAAGATTGTTCTGCATTTTTCTTTCCTAATTAAATATAGCAGGGAACAGGGAACAGGGAACACTTCGACAAGCTCAGTGCATCGCAGGGAACAGGGTTGAAAGTCCTTTGATGTATAGTTTTTTAGGTAAATTCTGTATCTCATTCAAGTGCATACCGCTATAATTAAATAATTAAATAATTAAATAATTAAATAAAATTTAAGGTGGGAAGCATACCAAATTCAGGTTCTATATCTGACAAATCTGGATCAATTATTTTCGGTATGTCCTGATTTCCTGTTTCTTGGAGGTTATCAATATTTTCTTCTATTAATAACCGCAAGTTGAGGGTCACAGAACTAAATCTATAGCCTTCTCTAATATCCTTTACCCAGGTTTGAATAATGTTGTTGAGTTGATGATCTTTAATTGCTGATAGGCTGAGATTTTGTAAGGTTGTGCGGATATCTTCTTTGATGGCGGGGGTAAAAATCTGTTCTGGCATATCTTCTTGAATTGGGGTTAAATCTAAGGTGTAAGTATATTGCGCTGATGAATCTTTAAGTTTGAGATTAAATGTATATTTAACCATTTATTTAACCATTTGCAGTAAAAGTTTTATCGTAAGTAGGTTAGCGGGAACATTCGACAAGCTCAGTGCATCGCAGGGAACACCGAAGAGAGTTTTGGGCGATTTTACTTTTCTTCACATACCTTTAAATTTTTCGGTTCACCTACTTATGTAAGGATTCAGGTGAGGGGATAAGATCCCCGACTTCTTTAATTAATTGTATTCGGAAAAGATAGATCTATCTTAGAAGTCGGGGATCTGGTTATCATCCCTGAATACTCACGTTTTATCTTTAACTTCTATAGTGATTTGTCCTAATTTGCGGGTATCACCGACTTTTAAATCTTGACTGGTTTTTTTCATGTTTTTTATAGCTGCATACTCTTGATCAAATTGCATGATAATGTTTTCTCCTTCTTTAAAGATTCTAGCGGTAATCGGTGTAAATCCATCGGAGGCATTTAGGGGAATTTCTACATTTAAGGAACTACCAATTAAAATTGGCTTTGTCCCTAATAAATATGTGGTTTGTTCCGTTGCTGTCCAATTTACTAATAAATATGGTTGTGATTCTAACTGCTTTTGTTCTATCCAAGCTATCATTAAACCAATGAAAAATCCTATAATAGATGTACCGGATAAACGCCCCAAAACATCGCCGAAAATACTGGCTGTAATTAAGAAACCACTACCACCAATTCCTCCCCCAATTGTTCCACCTAATAAAGCATTTTTCAGTTTTAAATTAGGAACAAAAAACTTAGTCCCTCCTCCTACTAATGCACCGAGAATTACCCAGGCGACAATATACCCAATTATTTCTAACCCAGCTATATTATAAAGAGGTAGAAATACAATTTGTCCGGTTGCACCTGCTATCATTCCCGCAGCCAGACTACCAAGGGTGCTGATAATACCTTTACGTACTGTTAATAAGGGAAGGCGCATATAGCGATTTTGTCCCATAATTAAAGCCAGGGATATTCCCATGGCTAAAAATGCTGTCCAACCACCCGTGCTTAATACTGAATCAGTGATACTGTAGTTTTTGCCAGAGTCAGATTCAACTAATTGTTTATAAATTGCGGCTTCTGCGTTGCGAAAGGCTTGCTCAAATTGACCGGAATTAGCATAAAATACTAATGAGCCATCGCCTGTAATTTGAGTTAAATAATTTATATCTGCATCCCCTGTAGCAACTGAAATTAATTTTATTCCCATGTTTCTGGCAGCTAGGGCTGAATTATAGGCAAAATTCGGATCATCTGGGATACCATCGGTAAATAGAATGATGTTTTTATCTAATGCGGTTGTTTGTAATTCTCCCATGGCTACGTTGATACCTTCAGCCATTGGTGTACCTCCACTTTCTGATAAGGTATCAATGGCATTTTTTAAGGTGTTAGCGTCCTTTGTGAGTGGGGTGGCGGTTTTAATTTCTAGTCCAAAACTGACTACTGCCAGTTGATCTTTTTGTAGGTCACGACGTTCTATAAATTTGCTGGCTGCTGTTTTGACCTCTGTTAATTTTCCATCACTCATACTTGAGGATGCGTCAACTAATAAAACTATGGCTTGGGCAGATGAGTTTGGTTTAGCTTTGGTTAAGGCTAAAAATGGTTCTCCTAATAGAATTGCGGCTGTCAGGCATCCACTAGCACCGTATAATCCAAATAGTAGGGGTTTGTTATTTTTTAATTGATTAAATGGGTTAAAGTTTCTCATTTTTTAATTAGATGTTTTATTAGCTTTGTCGGTCATCCTGTCGTAAACCATACGTGATATTTCTGGAAACAATGTTTTATCTTTATAAAAACTTGGGTCATCTCCTAAAACAACTAATATATATTTAGATTTTTCATCAGGACTAACTATAATAGCCGCATCATTACGAGTTTTGAAGTTCCAGCCCATTTTTGAATAAAATTTGATATTTTGAGGTAGTTTTTCACCTAAAAAACCCTCAATAGCATTAAATTCTTTATTTTTCCAAGCTACTGGTGATAAATCTCTTTTCATTAATTTTTTCATTTCCCGACTATATTTTTTAGAAATTGATTTTTCCATATATATTTCATATAATAAACGCGTTATATGATAAGAGTTCGTATAGTTACGAATAGGGTTGATTTCATTATCACGAAGTTGTAAATCTCGACCTACAGGGGCATCATTTTTTTGATAAGAAGTGGGAAAAACTTTCTGACTGACATTAATTGGATCATAACCAGCATTTTTAAAAAATAAGTTCATGGCTAAACGCCTTTGAAGCCACTCTTTTAACTCCTCGCCTGATAAAGATTCACCTGATTCTGTTCCTGTGATTTTATCTACAATCACACTAGAGGATTCATTATCTGAATCCTGAATCATTTTTTTTAAATCTTTCTCAGAAATGATTCCTCGTTGTAACTTATTAGTGTTGTAATTTCCATACAAGTAAACCATCCAAAATAATTTTACTATACTTGCGGCAAATCTGGGTTCTTTCGGTAAATACCCAGCATAATAAGGAAATTTTGGCTGATTTATTTCTAATAAACTAACAGATAGTTTATCACTTGGTAAACCTTTATTTTCAACATAACTGACAATATCATTAACTATTTTATCTAGATTTTCACTACTTTTAAACTCTGGAGGTTTAGTATTATAAACTAGTGTTGCATATTTATTTTCTATATTTTGTAAATTGTATTCATCAGGCTGAATTAATCTCATTTCATTTTGTGATGTAGGCATCAAAGCTTCTATAGATACAGAAGGAGTTGGTACAGGTTGTAATGGTTTTATAGTATTTATATCTTGATTCTTTGAAGATACAGAAATTTTAGTGTTTGCATTATTATCATTATAGGGAGGAACAATTATCAAATAATTACCACTTTCAGGTAATATTAATTTATATTTGCCATAAAAACTAGTTTCTTTATTTGCTGGTGTTTTTAAGATTATCTTAGTATCAGAATAAAAGTTGATAATTTTTCCAGTTTGGCCTTCAAAACTAAAACAAGCTGTTTTATCGTTGGCTGTATTTTTCTTATGTAAATTTTGTATATCAGATGTTAATATCAATGGTGATATCACCTGACATTTTTGTTGATTAATGTCAACTATTTTAGTCGGTGCTTTGTTTTGGGTAAATTTATTAAAAACAACTACAAATAGTGATATCGGTAGTAAAAATAAGAAAATAATTCTCCTTATCAAAACCGATGTATTTATTTTACGGATTATTTTGTGAGTTTTATTATTATTATTCATCTGCCCACCTTTTTATAATCAAAAATTTTCCAAATTCCGTTTTCTTTTTCAAAAATGTAAATGAAATTACTGGTAGAAGAACCTGAACTCCCTCTGTCAATTCCATTCCTTCCATATAAATACCTTTCTTCAAAAACCCTAACTTTTATATAAGGTCGTCTACCAGAATTAGAAAAATTAATAATTTGCTTCACCTCAGAAATATTGTATTTATAATAAGCATCATTTTCTTCTAACCAAGCAACCGGTCCATCCGCTTTAGTTGTATACGTGTATAGGTTTCCTGTTGTTAATTGATTAACTAAATCTCTATCAAAAGGTGGCGCAAATATGCGGGGTTTAGCTGCATACCATTTTTCGATTAATTCTAATGCTTGTTCTTGAGAAATATCATTTTCCGGTTGGATATTATTTTCTGAACTAGATTGATAATTATTATTTTCAGAAGTCCTTTCAGAAGTCCTTTCAGAAGTCCTTTCAGGAGTTGCTTCAGGAGTATTTTCAGGAGTTGCTTCAGGAGTATTAGTGGTTAACACAGTAGGGGTATTAGCAGCAGTTTCTAAAACTCCTAAACTCATTTTTAAATCAAAGGTTTTTGCCCCTTTAGGTGCAGCAACTTGAATAACATATTTACCGTTTTTAGATAACTCTCCACCTTTAAGAATTTCATTATCTGGAGTAAATACCCAAAGACAAACATCCGCATCAGTGCTATAACTTAATTTCTGTCCTGTTGTTGCTGTAAAGGTATAGCCAATATTTTTACTAGCACTAACTTGACCAGATTTAGTAATTGTACCTTCATTTAATGCAACTGTTTCTACATCTTTTTCACTCAGCGAAACCATAGGTTTCTCAGCACAACCGGAGGAACTGATAGCATTAAAGGAAACATTGGTTAGAGGATTTTCTATGGTTTGACAACCGATAAGTGATAGACAGGTAGAGTAAACAATTAATTTTTTCAACATATTAAATCATCTCAGGTTTACTAAACAAGAATTAATTTTCATCATCATGGCGCGGATTTATCATTAATTAACGGGTTTTCATGTTTTCTGATAAATTATTTATGTTTAATTTGAGTAACATACCAGGTTTGATCTTCTTTATTCCAAGCTAGATAAAACTTGAGTTTAATAGGTGAAACTTTACCATTTTTCATTTTATAGCGAGTGCTAATATTGACGATAGCATTATCATAATTTTCTTCTTCAATCTTAACTCTGTTAATATTTACATGATCAACTTGTGTCCACCATTCAATAAAAGAGTTGTAACCATCTGGATGTAATTCTTTATTTTCTTTGACTGTAGTTGGATAAATATCCCAAGCTGTTTGATAATCTTGATTATTAATTTTAGTATAGTAATCTTCTATAGCTTTAGCCGGTGATAGTCTATTAACATTATCTGATACTGAAGGAGTAGATTGAGATTCATTTACAGATAAATTAGATGTTCTTGCAGAAGAGATTGCTTGAATATTAATAATTCGCCAATTATTATCCGTTTCATTCCATCTCAGGTAGTATAGAATATTTGCATAAATTTTACTCCCATTTTTTAAATCATTTTTACATCTTACTTTGACTTTTGCAGTTTTATTTTGAAAAGAAGAACTAATTACTTGTACATCAATATTATTAACTTGTTCCCACCATTCTATATAGGATTGATAACCATTAGGATGAGATATAGAATTTTCCTGTAATTCAGTTGCTAAAAAACTCCAAGCCTCTGTATAATTGTTTTCATTTAGTTTTGTATAGTAATCGTTGATAAATATTTCCGGTGATGGTCTATTATCTATATCTGCTGCTGATACAGTGGATAAATTTCTTTTTTTTCTTGTTAGTGTGGTTTTAGAATTGGAAATTATAGAAGCCTGAGTTGTTTCTAAAGGTGTGGGAATAGGAGAAGATGATAAATTAACAGCCTGTGTATTATTGTCCTCTAATTCCAATCCTAAATCAAAGGTAGTAGAACCACCCATAGCAGCAACTTGAACAGTATATTTACCATCAAGAGGTAAAATAGGACTATTAATTAATTGATTATCTGGGGTATAAACCCAAATACAAATATCCTGATTAGTTTTATAAACCAGTTTGTCACCTGATTTAGCTGTAAAAGTATAACCCAGTGATTTATTATTGGTCACCATACCTGTTTCCTTCATAGCTTGAGAACCCAGAGAAATGGGTTTAACATTGTTAGTTTCTAAAACTGCCGTCGGTTGAGTAGGACATTGGGAAGTAATTACTTGATTTACCGGCTGATTTTGAGAACAAGCAGCGAGAAAATAAAAACTCAAAGAAAATAAAAATATTTGCCGATGTTCTCCCAATATCGTCATAAAATTAATTCCTTTGTGCTTCTGCTTTTAGATATTTTCCCCAGTAGTGAAAAGGGACTATTCCAAAAATTATGACTATCAATAACACTGATATCACCATGATCAGACGTACTCCCAAAGGCAGCGATCGCCCAAATACAGGCATAATATATTCTCTGGTTTGCGACTCCTTAGCTTTACCATCTTGAGAAGTCACTTTCACCTGAAGTTTGTGCTTAGAACCCCTTTCCGCATTGGGTTGAGTAAAGGTAATTTCATACTCTCCTAACAACGCATTCAGAAATAACTGCAAGTTCTCAGCTATCTTTTCCGCATCACCAGAAAACTCCGCAATTCCGCCCGTTAATTTGGCAATTTCCGCTAGTCTTTTTTGGTCTACAAATTCTGCTTCGGGTACTTTACGTCTATTCAAGTCAGCACGAGTAGCAGGTTTGCCTAATTTATATTTTACACCTAATTGTTGTGGTGTCAACCCATAACCTAAAGTATGTACTGTAATATTTTGATATTTTTTAAGCAATTTAGTTAAAGCTGCAAAATCAGTCGCTTCATTAAGTGCGTTGTGATATCCGTCGGACAGGAGAATTATTGATAGTCTAGGTTGTGGTTGGGAAGAATTTTCTGGTAAGTAAAACCGGGAGTCCTTAGTATTCCCTAAAAACCTGACTGCTTTGGTTAAAGGTTCATATAAATCTGTAGACGCACAGGGACTCAAACTTGATAAATAATCCAGATTATTTTGCAGTTTAAAATCATTGGCAGGTAGAAATTTATCCAGAGTTTCTTTATTGACAGGCAATTCGGGACATTTACCACCAGCTTCTCCAAAAGGAACTATGGAAATTTGGGTATTTCCACCCCGTTCACTAGAAATTTTCGTAAATTGACGAATGGCATTAATAGCACCTACTATTTTTTTAGTTCCTCCACTATCTACTTGATTCATACTGCCACTAAAATCTAGTAAAACTATAATCCAAGCGGGAGGGGGTACAGTTTCTTCTGGACTTTTCCAATCTTGAGGTTTAAACTTAACCTCCTGTTTATCAACGGTCAATTTAAAATTAGTATCTTCTAAACCCATTAAGGGCTTATCTTCTTGGTTGTTGACTTTAATTCTAATTGTTACTTTCTCATCTTTGAATGTGGGACTACCAATAATTTCTGCCTTTTTTACCCGGGCTAAACTGGGACAAGCTAGAGTCAGAAGCAACAATAAGGATAGACTAAGCCTGGGGATCCAAAAAGCGGTTGTAGTAGACAAAGCGATAATATTTTTCTTCATTGATGTCATCTCCATTAATGGTGTAGAAGGTCAATACATAATTATGCTTCAAAGTGATGGTCTTTCGTGATTTTGTACGGACACTATTTATTTCTATGGCATAAAAGAACTGTTGATCGGGAATGAGAAGGGTTGTCCGGTTCTGTAATTGAATATCAGCAACATGGGGAGGTAGACCAGGAATAGAAATAGTATTGTCAACTCCTGAGCCGATGGTAATTGTCTGATTTCCGGGTAATGAGATAGATAAACCCTCTTCTATTTCATCCTCATTCAGAATATCATCATCTGATGTGACAAAAGAAAGCACCGATTTATTAATGTAGGGATAAGATTGGTTAAGGGTAGGTGAGTCTGTCAGGGAGTCTGTGGATAGTTCCGAGTCTTGAACATGATCCTTAATTTCTGGGTTAATTTCTGGGTTAATTTCTGGGTTAATGTCTGGTTTAATTTCTGGTTTAATTTCCCTATACTCAAAACCGCTACCAGCCCGCAAAGCCGCGAGATAACTGGGAGAATTGGTGAGACTAAAAACGCCACCTAGTAATAAACCTAAAATAGAAAAACCAATAGGATCTTCTATACCTTTAAATTCTGCCGGCATTGTCCCCAACATTAGGCGAATGATTTCAAATATAATTGCTGCTGCAAAACTCGCCCCACTTCCAGCAATGACGCTGGTTTTTAATCTTTGTTGAAAGCGTTTTTTACTCCCCGCTTCGATACTATACCAGAACCAACTTAAACCCTCCGCAATTCCCACAGAACTACCAATTAATAACCATCCTAATGTTCTCACAATGGGAGTAGGTACACGAATAATTGGTAAAAACAGGATTTGGGAAATAATACCAGCAATTAACCCAGAAAGTATTCCCAATCCCAAGGCTATTAGTAGGGGCTTTTGTGCAGTTTTGAAACTGCGTTTTGGTCTGGTGGGGTTGCTGATAAATATTTCATTCATCACCATACCAAAAGCTAGGGAAACTGCTATACAGGGAAATAGGGTAATTTCGGGAAACTGTGTGAATAACCCCAAGTCTGTAAGGAAAAATTGACCTATATTCCAGCCTATTAAGGCTGATGTGATGCCGGCTAGTATGTAAAGGTAGATTCTCATATTTGGTATATCTTTTGATTGCTTAAATAGGGTTTGCTGAAAAAGTTGTCTGTGAGGAGAGGGAACAGGGAACTCTTAACTGGGAACAGT
>NZ_PGEM01000025.1:144526-160023 GCF_002934005.1 Cuspidothrix issatschenkoi CHARLIE-1
TTGTTCTTAAAATCCGCGAAACCCCTATTAATAAACGGTTATAGCTTTGTTCAGCAAACCCTAAATATTGATTTTTAGGGATAAGGGTGTAAATTGAGTTCGTTAATAAAGCGGTAATCACTTTGATTTTTGCTTAGTAAATAACCATTAATACTAATTACTGTTGCTGCAATAAAAGCGTCAGGAATTAATAGACCATGACTCAATTTATAGTTAATTAATAGTTCAACAGCTTTATGAGAGATATTTTCATTGACAGCTATCAAAGTGTAGTTTCGCAAAAACTTCTCCAGGTTTTGTAATTCGTTTTTATTGCGACAACCAACGATTAGCTCCATCTTTGTAATTATACTAATTGCTATGGAATAATCGTTGGTTAATGATTCAAGTTTATCAATAGCAACTTGAATACTTCTAGCAGAGTCAATTAAAATATCGGTATCTACAACAATAATATTATTCATCTCCTATTTCCACTCATTTTGTCTTAACTGACGTAACCATTGATTACTATCTTCCATATCTTTTCTATCTTTCCACATTCCAATAAATGGTTCATTTTCTAAATTTATAGAATTATTTTGCTGCACAGGAAACGATGTAGTTATATTTTGAGAAATGATCTTTTTTTCTTCATCGCTTAAAGAGTTAATAATTTGAATTAAGGAATCAAGTAATTTAGTATTCATTTTCTTATCCTCTTATTGTCCGTAAGGAAAGGAAACCCATAAATTTACAAACTTCCGTTTCCAGATCCCTGACTTCTTTGATTGATTTTATTCGGAAAGCATAAATCTATCTTAGAAGTCGGGGATCTTATCACCTCACCTGAATGCTTACGTTTTTGCAATTTATCATTTTTCAATGCAGTATTTATATTTTACAACAATTCAGTAATTTTTAGGAACTATTTAAGGCTGATGTTATGCCGGCTAGTATGTAAAAGTAGATTATCATGCAAGATGTAGCTGAAACCCTTATTCTTCCGTAGGGGTAATTCATGAATTACCCCTACTTTCGTTCCGTTGTGCGTAAGTCCTGTATTATAAAAAATATTCCAAGATTTTGGATAGCACAAACAATATCCACCAGAACAAAATAATGATGGGTGAAATTAAACCTTGAATTACAACATTGATCATAAATTCAACCAACGTCGGTTTCCGTTTAATCTGTAGACCGTAAACAGAGATATTAGACTTGCAGTATTTTTGATAAGCTACTTCATCAAAGATGATTTTAGAAACTTTATCTCCATTAGGATGAAGTTGGATATATCTTTCATAAGCCATATTATAAAATAAATCCTTAGAAATGTTGCCTTGACTCACTTGATAAAAATATGCGGCTAAGTGATACTCTCTGAACCTTGCAAATAATTCAGCAAAAGGTTGATATTCTTCCCCTTTATAGTATCCTGCCTGAATACTTCTCCAATTACTTATTAAAGTTGCCCAAACTTGCTTTCGGTGCTGAAAAGGGTTAAAAAATTTCTTGTCCAGTTGTCTAGTAAAATAATTATCAATTAATTGTAAATCATATTTAACATCGGTAATAAACTTTTTTTGAGCATAACCCCAAGCACTACCATCTGTAGTTAATAACCAATATATATTATCTACCGATATTTGCTTATTCAATAAATTTACTAGTAGATAGTTAATCCCTTTTGTTAGTTGCTCTTGGGGAAATAAAGGCCGAATATCTTTTTGCAACTCTAAAGACACAGTTTGATGCTCGTCAAGTTTATTACTCTTTTGAATATTCAACCATGCCAAAAACTCCGGTAAACTCTCTGGAATTACTATTGCTCTGAGGGTTATCAACCGCACCATTTGGGAACTATAAATTTTTTGTTTGATGGCAATTTCAGCACCTTCTTTATTAAATAGAGTTTCCCAATCTTCAGGAGTGACATTCTCATCTTCTAACCCTTCCACAATTACCTGCACAGTTTCCGGTTTTAGTTGGGAACTGTGGATTAATTTCCTAATTGCTGCTTCGAGTGATGCTTCTGTTTGTGAGTTCATTTATTTCCTCAATTAGCTTTTAGTCAATTAGACAGGGAATCAATTCCCTGTCTAATAGCTCAAGTCGGTTAAAACCGACTAATTTTTGGGATTTGCTGGCTTTATATTACCAGGTTGTGGAGATTTTTTTGGTGTTGGAGATTTTTTTGGTGTTTTCGGGGTTGAAGAAAATTTTTTATTTTTACTTTGTTGTGGTTTCATGGCTGCTAAAATATCAGCTTTCAATTTCTTGTAAAGCTCAGAATCTTTTACATCTTTTATATTATTAATGTTTTGATATGTTACATTCTTCTTAATTTGATATTTATAAATTGCTGTCATCCATTGCTTTTGAGTCTTTAAATCTGTCGTTTTTTGACCAGGTTTTAAATCCCTGTATTGAAGTTCTACGCCTCCTGGTAAAATTCCTTTTAGCTTTTGTTCTACGTCCTCTTCTCGTGTATCTTCTTCTGTTTTTTTTTCTCCCCTTCTTCTTGATATTTGTTTACCGTTGTTGTTAACGTTGTTAGATGTTTGATCTTGTTTTGTTTTTTCATTAACAACATCATCCACAACTGCTGGAATTAATTGCTTGATTTCATTAAAAGCATAACTTGTTTCTGGCTCTAAAACTATAACCGGACAGTTTTTACCATCTTGGAAAGTCTTATTACACAAAGATTTTTCAATTTCAGTTGCACTAGTATGAGATTCCCAAGTTTTTGTACCGATAAACCAACCACTGACTAAGATTAATAGTGAAAGAGGAACAACAAATTGAATTTTCATATCAACCTCCAAAGTAATAAAATTACGGACATGATCTATAAATTCAACCAACATCGGTTTCCGTTTAATCAGTAAACCATAAACAGTAATATCAGAGTTGCGATATTTTTGATAAGCTACGTCATCAAACAAAATTTTAGAAAGTTTATCTCGATTAGGATGAAGTTGGATATATCTTTCATAAGCCATGTTATAAAATAAATTGTTAGAAATGTTGCCTTGACTCACTTGATAAAAATATGCAGCTAACTCATATTCTTTTAACCTTGCCAATAATTCAGCCAAAGGTTGATATTCTTCCCCTTTATAGTATCCTGCCTGAATACTTCTCCAATTATTTATTAAACTTGCCCAAACTTGCTTTCGGCATTTAAAAAATTTCTTGCCCAGCAGTCCATAATCACAAATTAATTGTAAATCATATTTAACATCGGTAATAAACTTTTTCCGAGCATGAACCCAAGCACTACCATCTGTAGTTAATAACCAATATACATTATCTACCGATATTTTCTTATTTAATAAATTTAATAGTAGATATCTAATTCCTTTTGTTAGTTGTTCTTTAGGCAATAAAGGCCGAATATCTTTTTGCAACTCTAAAGATACAGTTTGATTTTCATCAGGTTTTTTACCAGCTTGAATATTCAACCATGCCAAAAACTGCGGTAAACTCTCTGGAATTACCATTGCTCTGAGCGTCATTAGTCGCACCGTTTGGGGACTATAAATCTTTTGTTTGATGGCAATTTCAGCACCTTCTTTATTAAATAAAGTTTCCCAATCTTCAGGAGTGACATTCTCATTTTCTAACCCTGCTACAATTACCTGCACGGCTTCCGGTTTGACTTGGGAACTGTGGATTAATTTCCTAATTGCTGGTTTTAGTGCTTGTGTAACCTGACCAGCATTAGCAATGGCTCGTTTTAATCCATCATAGGCTTTTTGTGATGCTGGTTGAATTACCTGAAACAGTTCTGGTTTTTCCAATGCTTCTACATTAAAAGCCCACGCAACAGGTAAAACTTTTTTAGACTTGTTAAATTTTATGATTGCTAAGGCATTAATAGTATATAAATCACTTTGATTTTCTGCTGGTAATACTATTGCTTGATCCTGTTCAAACGGTAAAGATTCATCCTCCTTTGTCAGGTGAGGTTGACCAGATTCTCTCATAAATAAATGAGGACTATCTTGAAAATCTAAGGGGTTAAATGTTGGTTTTTGGTCTTGTTCCCACCAAGTTAATATAAACCGTAAATTATGATCTCCCTGACACAAAAAATAACGATAAAAAGCCGCACTGCGTCCTACTTCATCCTGTCCTCGTGTGACAACAGCCATCACAGACCAAACATCATCACCACTTCCTACTATCCGGCCAATAATTGCTGGTTTTTCCGTAGATGATCCTTCTATTAAAGCAAATTCTTGATTAGCAATAGACTTTTCTACAACTTGAGGAATAGGGTTAATAGTAGCGTTCATGTATTGTCCTGTAAAACCCAGGGACACCCAACCATTAACCCTTTGTTGAACGTGAATACCTGTACTAAATTCGTGAATTTCAATAATCGCTTTCTGTTTAATCTGTAAGCCGTAAACAGTAATATTAGAATCGTTAGTAACACTGCCTTGACTCACTTGATAAAAATATGCAGCTAACTCATATTCTCTTAACCTTGCCAATAATTCAGCCAAAGGTTGATATTCTTCGCTTTTGTGAGTTTCTTTTTGAATACTTCTCCAATTATTTATTAAACTTACCCAAACTTGCTTTCGGCATTTAAAAAATTTCTTGTCCAGTTGTCCAGTACAATAATCACGAATTAATTGTAAATCATATTTAACATCGGTAATAAACTTTTTTCGAGCATAAACCCAAGCACTACCATCTGTAGTTAATAACCAATATACATTATCTACCGATATTTGCTTATTCAATAAATTTATTAGTAGATAGTTAATCCCTTTTGTTAGTTGCTCTTGGGGAAATAAAGGCCTAATATCTTTTTGAAATTCTAAAGAAACAGTTTGATGCTCGTCAAGTTTATTACTCTTTTGAATATTCAACCATGCCAAAAACTCCTGTAATGTTTCTGGAATTACTATTGCTCTGAGGGTTATCAACCGCACCATTTGGGGACTATAAATTTTTTGTTTGATGGCAATTTCAGCACCTTCTTTATTAAATAGAGTTTCCCAATAGTCAGAGGGGATATCCTCATTTTCTAACCCTTCCACAATTACCCGCACAGTTTCCGGTTTGAGTTGGGAACTGTGGATTAATTTCCTAATTGCTGCTTTGAGTGATGCTTGTGTTTGTGAGTTCATTTATTTCCCCAATTAGCTTTTAGTCAATTGGACAGGGAATTAGTTTGACAGGGAATCAATTCCCTGTCTAATAGCTCAAGTCGGTTAAAACCGACTAATTTTTGGGATTTGCTGACTTTATGTTACCAGGTTGTGGAGATTTTTTTGGTGTTGGAGATTTTTCTGGTGGTTTCATGGCTGCTAAAATATCAGCTTTCAATTTACTGTAAAGCTCAGAATTTTTTACATCTACTACATCCTTATGTCTATCATCCTGTCCCGATGACCATAAACATTTCCCGAATAATATTGGCAGGTTACATTGATTGTTTTCATTTGCATTAACTGCAATTTTTTGATATTTTAGCCCCTTTTTAATTTGATAATTATAAATTGCTGTTATCCATTCCTTTTGAGTCTTTAACTCTGTCGGTTCTTTACCAGGTTTTAAATCCCTGTATTGAAGTTCTACGCCTCCTGGTAAAATTCCTTTTAGCTTTTGTTCTACGTCCTCTTCTCGTGTATCTTCTTCTGTTTTTTTTTCTCCCATTCTTCTTGATATTTGTTTACCGTTGTTGTCAACGTTGTTAGATGTTGGATCTTGTGTTGTTTTTTCATTAACAACATCATCCACAACTGCTGGAATTAATTGCTTTATTTCATTAAAACTATAACCCGGATCTAAAACTATAACCTGACAGTTTTTAATATCTTTGTTTTTATCATCTTGGAAAGTCTTGCTACACAAAGATTTTTCAATTTCAGTTGCACTAGTCTGAGATTCCCAAGTTTTTGTACCGATAAACCAACCACTGACTAAGATGAATAGTGAAAGGGGAATAACAACTTGAATTGGCACAATATACTCCTGGGTAATAAAATCAAGGACATGATCAATTAAATTCTTTTTTGGTTCGATTTCTAGACCAAAAACAACAGGTGAGCGACTATGACGATATTGTTGATTAGCTACTTCATAATATAAATCTTTGTTAACTATTCCATCACTCACTTGATAAAAATATGCAGCTAAATCATATTGTTTTAACCTTTCAAATAATTCAGCGAAAGGTTGATATTCTTCCCCTTTATAGTATCCTCCTTTAATACCTTGCCAACTATTTATTAAAGTTGTCCAAATTTCCTTTTGGCATTTAAAATTATTTTGCCATGAATCCTTTTTAATTGGTGGTTGAACATGATAGAATTGGAAATCATTTTGAGATACAAAATAAGGGTAAGAACTGGTTTTGTCTAAAGTCCTCGGACCAGAAAAATAATTACAAATTAATTGTAAATCATCCCGAATATCAGCAATAAACTCTTTCTGAGCATAAACCCAAGCACTACCCTCTATCATTAATAACCAAGAGAGACTATCTACCGATATGTTCTTATTGAATAAATTTAATAGTAGATATCTAATTCCTTTTGTTAGTTGTTCTTTAGGGAATAAAGCTAAACCCCGAATAGCTTTTTGCAATTCTAAAGACACAGTTTGATTTTCATCAGGTTTTTTACCAGCTTGAATATTCAACCATGTCAAAAACTGCGGTAAACTCTCTGGAATTACCATTGCTCTGAGCGTCATTAGTCGCACCATTTGGGAGCTATAGATTTTTTGCTTAATCGCTTTTTCCGCACCTTGAGCATTAAATAAACTCTCCCAATAATCAGATTCAATTTCCTTAGTTTCTAACCCTTTAACAATTTCTTGTACTGCTTCCGGTTTGACGGTAGAACTATTTATTAAACTGCGAATAGCAGATTTTAACGCCGCTTCATCAACATTTATTGCTGAAACAACCTGAGCAGCATTAGCAATGGCTCGTTTTAATCCATCACAGGCTCTTTGTGATGCTGGTTGAATTACCTGAAACCGCTCCGGTTTTTCCAATGCTTCTACATTAAAAGCCCACGCAACAGGTAAAACTTTTTTAGACTTGTTAAATTTTATGATTGCTAAAGTGTTAAGAGTAAATAAATCACTTTGATTTTCTGCTGGTAATACTATTGCTTGATCCTGTTCAAACGGTAAAGATTCATCCTCCTTTGTCAGGTGAGGTTGACCAGATTCTCCCATAAATAAAAAAGGACTACCTTCAAAATCTAAGGGGTTAAATGTTGGTTTTTGGTCTTGTTCCCACCAAGTTAATATAAACCGTAAATTATTATCTCCCTGACACAAAAAATAACGATAAAAAGCCGCACTGCGTCCCACTTCATCCTGTCCTCGTGTGACAACGGCCATCACAGACCAAATATCATCACCACTTCCTACTATGCGGCCGATAATTGCTGGTTTTTCCGTAGATGAACCTTCTGTTAAAGCAAATTCCTGATTAGCAATAGACCTTTCTACAACTTGAGGAATAGGGTTAATAGTGGCGTTCATGTATTGTCCTGTAAAACCCAGAGACACCCAACCATTAACCCTTCGTTGAACGTGAATACCTGTACTAAATTCATGAATTTCAACATTTCTGGGTGAATTCATATTTTTAACCTTTATCTAATTCTGGATGACGTGAACCTGTACAAAGCCAATAAATGGGAGCAACTAAACCAAAAGGCCGCCAAAGTTTGGGATTTTTAATTACTGCTGTTACTCCCCCCCTAGTTTTAGTGAGTAAGTTAACATTTGGTTCAGGATATTTACTACCCAACATCCCAAAGGCTGAAGCTGTAAAAAATTCTATATTACCCCCTCCTATTTGTTGCCATGACTGTAATTTTCTGCAAACTTGGGGAAATCTTGCTGATGCTAAAAACCCTGGTTGATCTCGATTTACCCACAAATCAGATTGTTCACATTTATTCAAAACTAAGGCAATTCGCCGTTTACTTCCACCCAGATCATTCCGGTCAAGTGCTAACAGCAATTTATCTAAACCATTGGCATATTCTAAATCTTTGCGCCGACTACTACCATCAACCAAAAACAGAATACCATTACACTGTAAACAGTCTTCTAAATATTCATCTAATTGGGTATTTTTGCTTTGATGTAATAAATCATCGAAAAATTCACCAGAATAATCTTTAGAACTGATATTTAAATTCAGTAATTTAGAACCTAATTTTTTTTCTTTTAGAGTAATTTGTAAAGTGCAATCATTGACATCTGATACAGTTAAAGCTAATGGAGTTCTTTCTAGTTCTAACCCCTGTTCTAAGATATTTTGAGCTTTACTAAGTAAGTGTTCTCCCCCTTCGTCCACAGCCGTTACAGCCTGAACTGGACTATCAGGATCAGCATTTGGCCATCGGGCTAAGGAGGCCATATATGTAGTTTTTCCAGAAGAGCGATCGCCTATAATTCGTAACACCCCACTACTTTGTAATGGGGGCTGATTTTTATTCTTAAATAAATTAAACATCTTCTCTCATCCTCTTACCCGTACTTAACCAATAGAGAGGTGAAATCATCCCATAGGGCGACCAACTATTAGTTTCTCGTAACACAGCATATCTGCCTTTTGTTCCTAATTCTTCCTTACGATTGGGGCGCGGATTTTTACTTCCTAAAACCCCAAAAGTAGATATAGCATAAAACTGTAAATTTTTAGGAGGAATATTGTCTTTTAAAAATGACAGAGTTTCTGGGAAATGAATGGCAAATAAATCATTTTCAGGATCTAATCGCCCAGGCCACAGTTCCCCCCGTTCACATTTACTCATGGCTACAGCTAACCGTAAATCATACAATCTCTCCTGTTTATCCATTAAATTTATCAACCTTTTAAAGACTCGTTTATAAAATTTATCTGTTCCTTGTCTCCACTCTGTTAATAAAATTAAACACCCTTGAGTATCTTTACTTAAACACTCATTCATAAATTCTTCATGTAATGGATCAGCAGAAACTGATTCCAACTCTTTAAAAACTTCTCCTGGATAGTCTCGGACAGCTAAACTTATTTTCTCTAGCTTTCGCCATTTTTTCTGAATTTCAATAATGAATGAATAGACTTTTAAATCATCAATTGTTTTCACATATTTCTGAGTAGGTTCTAAGGATGCACCCTCTAAAATAATGTTTTCCGCCTTATCTGCTAATTCTCTAGTTTCTTCATTCAACGCTTGAACTTTAAAATTTTTCTGCCTTGCTCTTGGTGGTTGATAAGCTAAAGCCGCTAAATAAGTAGTTTTGCCAGAAGCCTGTGGTCCGATGATATGAATGTTACCCATGTTACACCCTTTTAATTATTTAATTATTTAAACAAGAGAGAATGATGAATAGTCCCGGCCATGGAATTTGCACCTATACAAACAGAGTCGCGTTCCCTCCCCTGAACAAGGGGACGGTAGGAGAGGGTTCAAAATAGGCTGTAAATAGTGAATTCCCAACCCGTACCGGCGGTTTTCGTCTGTGTAAATGTGATTTCTAATCGTCGGCACTGGTTTCAATCCATGAAAAAATTTGTTTAATACAATTCCCAGCTATTTCGCTAAAAAACTCCCCAAATAAATCCAAGGTAATTCTAATAAACCTCGATGATAAATAGATGTAATAAAACACCGCACCGAGCCACCGGAAAGACCATTATTTAATTGTTCTAATTGGGAATAAATCGGACGAAAATATCTTTGTAAAACATAAGTATGCCGCTGCTGCCAGTTCAGGGAACTACCGTAGGGCTTATAAGCCAGTTTACCACCTTCCTGGGTCAAATCACAAAATAAATCAGCTTTATTGATACAAATCGCTAAATGTCTGACATTGGGACATTGATGATGGAAAAATTCTACCCACCTATCAAAGCGATTACACCATTGTTTTTGTGTGACAAACTGCTCCGCGTCTGTACCTGATTGTAAACTCATGCCCCGATGGGGTGGAAGAATAAGCAATAGTCCCTCGCTGTTGCGAATGAGAGGTAAAAATTGATTCCATTGTTCAGGACTATCCTTTTGCAAATTCCTGTCCCACACCTCCCCTGCTGTATCAATCCAATCTACTATCATTTGCTTATTACCAGATGGTAGACGCACCTCCATCTCTAAATACCTGGGGTGTGGCATTTGCGGATCTGTTGCTTTGGGTTGTGAGTTTTCATCCAACAGTTGTACTCTTAGATTGTCATAATCAAGATTGGCAACTTTGACATATTCACCTTTGGGGTTGACTAACTCTAGTGCTAAGTGAGTCTTACCTGTTGCGCGATCGCCTATATATACTACTCCCATGTTGATTATTTTGATGAAATTACTTATATCTAAACGTTATCTAGGACTTACGCATTGACAGAATCAACTTAATTTTATTAAATTTAATGTATATTTTCACAAAATTGCGCTAATTTTAATATTCTAGAATATCAATATCAAATATAATCAGTTTTAATACTTTGAAGCAAATTTATTAGCATCTTTCTGAGCTTGTTTGGTATAAGTAGGTTGACGTTAAAAATTGTCGTTGGGGCAAGGGAACAGGGAACAGGGAACACCGAAGAGAGTTTTGGGCGAGATTTTACTTTTCTTCACATACCTTTAAATTTTTCGGTCTACCTACTTAAACTCAAGTCCAACTCTTATACCTAAATTTCTAATGAATAGATACTACCTTACAATACTTAGGTTAAAATTGTTTACACTGAAAGTCTATTTTTGCTGCATTAAAACCTATGGCTAACCCCAAATCTGATAAAAACTTTGTCTACCAAGAATTTGGTAATGGCAGTTCACCCGCACTAGAACGCGCTGTAGAACGGGGAATCCAAGATTTACCTCCAAATCAACAAAATGTGAGAATCCAAGCCACTCGCGCTGGACGCAAGGGTAAAACGGTGACTGTTATTACTGGGTTTCAAACTAAACCAGAAACTCTAACAGCTTTATTAAAACAGTTAAAAGCTCAATGTGGTACAGGTGGGACGGTGAAAGATAATGAAATCGAGGTCCAGGGAGACCATAAACAAAAGATTTTAGAGATTTTGGTAAAATTAGGTTATAAAGCTAAAATTAGTGGTGGTTGAAGAGTGCGGTTTACCCTATCTTTTCAGGAATTGCCAGTATAGCAGGTGGTATTATTTCTAGAAATGTAGAACATTAACAGGAGCATAAATATCATGAGTATGGATTTAGTGAGAATTTTAGCTGCGATTTTTGTGCCACCTTTAGGCGTATTTTTGCAAGTGGGTTTTGGTCTGGACTTTTGGATTAATATTGTCTTGACTTTACTTGGTTATATTCCTGGAATTGTTCACGCTGTGTGGATAATTGCGAAGAAGTAACGATATCAGAGAGATAGATTCAATTTGCATATCTGCTAGTGAATTAGGTGCAAGGAATAAGCATTGAAACCATTAAAAACCTATCATTTTCTCAGATTCGAGACTATTCTTATCTCCTCCTAATTCTTCCTCGGTGACTCGGTGACTCCTAGCCCTCACGAAAAGACTTTTTCAGCAAACCCTATCTATCTTCGTTTTATGCTTATTTAGCCCCCTAAATCCCCCAAGTTTGGGGGACTTTGAAATTCTTATTCCCCCAGAATTGGGGGTTAGGGGGCATTAAAACCCCTAGCGTTCCACCAGAACGCCTCTACCTTGTTGGGTTATTCAGCCCAAGCGATTAAACGGGGTTCGTAAGGACTAGAGAGGTATTGATTGCGAGGTAAGACACGCAAAGATAAGCCTTGCAAACCAGAAGTAGTATAGGTAATATTTGCAGTATACACACTTAAGGAATCTGGATCTTTTCCTTGATAATCCATGACTACAGGTATGGCATTAACAATATCACCATTGGCATCAATAGAACCTTGATATAGTTCTACTTGCACATCATCAGGATTCAAAGTAGCTAAATCTACCTTGGCTTTAACGGCTACGGTTTGATTAACTTCAATATCTGATGCTGAGGATACATCAATATCTTTGATTTTGATGTTAAACCAGTGTTCACCTAGTTTTGCTTTCCAAGCTGCTAGTTCCTTAGCTGGGGCGTAGTTATCTACGGTGAGGGTATGATAGCGATCGCTTGCAGGGAAATAAGCTCTCTGTGCATATTCTCTCACCATCCGGGCTGTATTAAAGAAAGGACAATTCAAGCGAATTGCATCTTTCATTTTTGCCACCCAAGGACGAGGCAAACCATCACCATCACGATGATCATAGAATAGGGGTACAACTTCCTTCTCTAGTAACTCATAGAGGGCGTTAGCTTCTATCTCGTCTTGATAATTGGGATCTTCGTAATTTTCCCCATGGCCTATCGCCCAACCGGTGCGAACATAATCAGCTTCATCCCACCAACCATCTAATACACTGAGATTGGGTAAGCCATTCATAGCAGCTTTCATGCCACTTGTTCCGGAAGCTTCACGGGGACGACGGGGGGTATTTAACCAGATATCACAACCTGCCACCATCAAGCGGGCAATGTGAATATCGTAGTTAGGAACAAACACCACCTGTTTTTCTAAATGGTGTTCGCGGATAAAGTGGTTAATATCCCGAATTAATTCTTTACCAGGGATATCTTTGGGGTGTGCCTTACCAGCGATTACAAACTGGACTTTGCAGTTTTTGTTACCGAGTAGAATCCGTTTAATTCTTTCCAAATCACGCATCCATAGGGTAGCGCGTTTGTAAGTCGCAAAACGACGGGCAAAACCAATGGTTAAAACGTTAGGATCAAGAACTTCCTGGGCTTGGGCAATATCGGAAGCCGAAGCACCGCGATCGCGTAAATGCTTGACTAAATGCTCCCGCACATACAGCACCATATCCAGGCGGCAGCGTTCGTGATTTCGCCATAACTCCTCATCGGGAATGGCATCCATGCGTTCCCACAATTGGTTATCTGGCGGTGCTGATGACCAGTTTGGACCCAAATAGCGATCGTATAACTCCTGAGTAGATTTACTCACACAACTGCGGGCGTGAACACCATTAGTAATGGCAGTAATTGGCACTTCATCCACAGGAACTTTTTGCCACAAACCTTGGAACATTTGCCGAGAGACAACACCGTGCAACTGTGCCACACCGTTGGAGAATGTGGCCATTTTCAGTGCCAATACTGCCATACTGAAAGGACTGGACAAATCACCGGTGTTTTCTCGTCCCAAGCCTAAAAACTGCTCTTTTGGTAAACCAAAGATATCTGCATAGTAACCCAGATAATACAAAATCTTGTCTGGGGCAAACAAGTCAATTCCGGCGGGAACTGGGGTGTGAGTAGTGAAGATATTACTAGAAGATACTACCTGTCTAGCTTGTCTGTAACTGAGTCCTTGTTCCTGAATCAGAATGCGGATACGTTCTAAAGCCGAGAAAGCCGCGTGGCCTTCATTCATGTGGTAAGCAGTAACTTCATAACCCAAGGCTTTGAGCATTTGCACACCACCTATGCCCAGCATAATTTCCTGGTGGATACGCATATCTATATCACCGCCATACAATTGATCGGTGATATCGTGGTCATAGGCCTTGTTAGGTTCGATGTTAGTATCAAGCATATACAGGGGTACTGTTCCCACCTGGACACGCCACACTCGCGCATATACCTTGCGTCCGGGATAGTCTACCGCAATCCGTAGTTCTGTACCATCGGGATTCCGTTCTAAATGCAAGGGCATATTATAGAAATCGTTGATGGGATAGCGTTCCTGTTGCCAACCATCAGCATTAAGATACTGGGCAAAGTAGCCTTGTTGATAAAGTAAACCTACACCAACTAGAGGTAATCCCAAATCACTAGCTGATTTGAGGTGATCTCCCGCGAGTACACCTAAACCGCCGGAATAAACAGGTAAGCAATCTACTAACCCAAATTCAGCCGAAAAATAGGCGTAACATTCCTTTTCCTGTTGATTTCTTTGTTTTTTATACCAGGTGCGCTCTTGCAAATAATCTTCTAATTGCCGTGCGGCTCGATCTACCTGTGCTAAAAAGCCCTCATCTTCCACAACTTCTAGAAGTCGGCTTTGACTGATAGTCCCCAGCATTAACACGGGATTATGATGACTAGACTCCCACAAATCAGGATCTAAGCGCCGAAAAAGGTCTTTGCTCTCAACATTCCAATCAAAATGGAGGTTGTATGCCAGTTTCCGCAAAGGTTCTAGCCTGGATGGGAGTGAAGGAGATACGTTAAAAGTACGAATTGGCTGCATAGTTTGGAAAAACTCTAAGTTCAGCTATGGTTATTGTTGACTGTTTTTATCTCATGTTGCCAATTCTTTATACTATGTTTGTCAAATTTTGGTAACTTTGTTAAGAATTGATAATAAAAGAACTGTTATTAGACTAGTCACTAAGACTTTAGGGTTTTTACGGAATTATTGCCAAAGTTTTAGTAAGATTTAATAATTTAGTGAAAAATCAAGGGCGATCGCTCGACATCTCCAGAAAAACTTAATATTTTTTTAACATTAATTAAAGGACTGCAAGTATAAAAAAGCTGTTCTCCTTCCATTAGACAACTTCCGCCCTGATGTATTAGGATTATTCACCAATATCTTCATTCCATAATTCTGGGTTATTGGTAATAAAATCACTCATCATTTCTTCACACTCATCTAAACTGCAATCCACAACTTCCACTCCGTGAGATTCCATAAACTCCCTAGCACCAGGAAAAGTTTTTGATTCTCCCGCAACTACTTTTTTAATCCCAAACTGTACTACAGCACCAGCGCATAAATAGCATGGCATTAGTGTTGAATAAAGTGTTGTACCCTTATAATTGCCAATTCTGCCAGCATTACGGAGACAATCAATTTCTGCATGGGTGACAGGATCACCATCTTGAACTCTTTTATTGTGTCCTCTACCGATAATTTTCCCTGCCTTAACAAGTACAGAACCAATAGGTATTCCCCCTGCTTGTTTTCCTGCTTTAGCTTCAGCAATTGCCGCTTGCATAAATTCGTCCATAGGTTTAGCTTTTTAGTATAAAAAATATTTGTAACTATTTTACTACTGACAGTAGAATACATCAACTTATTTTCGTGAGTCAACCAAGTATGAAAGGATTGATTTCTGAACATTTTCTCATGTTTTGGAGGAAGAACGCACATTTAGCTGTATTAATTTTGATTATTAAATCTATTAAATCTATTAAAAATTTAGGTTCTACTGTACTTGTTATGCTAAATAACCACTCTGAAAGAGGGAACAGGGAACAGGGAACAGGGAACAGGGAAAAGAGGCAATATTTTGTAATAATGTTCAAAATTATGGCTTATTTCTTATGTATAGCAAGCTTTCCGAAATTTTTTGGACTAGATTTTGCATATTAGGTACTGAAGAACCAAAATTTATAACCCACATTCCGCACTTCAATTTGTAGTATACATACGAGTATCATAAGCAGCATCGCGTATTCAATATTAATACGTATATGTAGCAGTAAAAATATATACAGTTCTTCCCA
>NZ_PGEM01000215.1 GCF_002934005.1 Cuspidothrix issatschenkoi CHARLIE-1
TCGAACCCCAAGTTTTCTCTTTGTCGCTCGAAATCGAGCGAGACATTTTTTCAAAATGTCAGTCGGACGGCTTTGCCATTGTCCGACAAAAAAACCGACCTCGAAAGGTCAGTTCTTCGAATAATAGGGCCAGTGGTGGCGCGGGTTGTTTACAGCCTAAAGCTGAAGGCAGTGCCGAACCTGAAGCTGAATCATCAGCAACCTTTGAGCAAACTGTTACCAGTCACCCGACTTACACCCTATCGTTACTTACATTTTAGCACAATTTTTGATTTTATTGAGGTTCTAAAATAAATTGCCTCCCCTCTTTTCTGCCTGGATTAGTCTAAAAAATCATAGATGTCTGTTTGAACTTCATGAGATTCTGAACGATTCAGTCTAGCCAACATTTCTTGCTTTTTACGTTCTAATTCGGCTTTTGTCTCTTCGCTTGTCGTGTTCACGTAATCAGTATTTGACCAACTAGGTACGTTGGACTGTCTTTTCTGCTTATGTTTTGGCTTGTTAAATTTATTTGGAACATACGATTCGGATGTTTCAGAATTCCAAATGAACTCGTATCCTAGAACTGGATTTCCTCGCTTGTTTGACTTGATTTTTTTAACTTTCAAACCCATAAAATAGGGCGAAAGTTGTTCTAAGATAGGTTTGATCACTGCCCTATCAATTTCACTAGACTTATAGGCAGAGGGCATGTCTAGTATCCTTTTTAGGTCATCTATAGCAAATTCTTTTTTCCCAACTGTTCTCCATTGCTTCAATAATCGATACATAGTTTTGGCATAGGTTGACCTAATACTAGTAAATTCTTCAAGTTCATATCTTGTAAATTGAGTTTCTAATTTATTGAGGATATAGTCAAAATTAGATGACACCTTAACTTCTACCATTTTTTTATCTAAGTCTACCTCAAAAAATTCAAACAAGGTCATTACTCTAAACTTTCGTTCAGATTGCTCAAAATAGGTCAATTGACCTATTTTCTTAGCAGCATTGGTTATTGTTTCTTCCCAGCGATACTTACGAGATGAACTAGCAAGTTCTCTAAGCTCGTCTGTATCGAATACAAGTTTTTTCAATCCTTGTTCCTTAGCTTTTGTCAGTATCGCAAAAAAGAAATTCATCTCTTCAGATGTCCAAGTTCTCATAACCACGGTATTCAAATCGTTGTGGTACTTTACTACTTCGTTACTCATTAAGAACCCTCCTACCTGTTATTAATTATAACATTTTTCTTTTTGTATGTAAAGATATATTTGTTCTTTATAACTGCACATTTCTACACCCATAACTGCACATTTCTACACCCATAACTGCACATTTCTACACCCATAACTGCACATTTCTACACCCATAAAAGCTGAAACCCCTTGGCGCTCTAGGGATCTCAAGAGCCTTAAATATATATAAAATATAATTAAATATATATAAAAAGGGGCTCACTTCGTTTCGCCCCCATTTTCTCCACCCAAGGAACAAAAAAAAGACCCTATCGGGTCAATCTCTTAGAAGTGTATCAGGGGTCTTTACAGCTCGAAGCTGAAGGCAGTCCCACACCCGACACAAAATCGTGCCCTTTGAGCTATCCGTTTCCAGTCGCCCGACGATAAAGAGATTCACGCCACCGACCGTATCGCTGAGGCGCCTCTAAAAGAGTATAGCATAATTGACAGACTTCCACAACACATGCTATAATTAACGTACGAAAATGTAGTGCGCAAGCACACCGAAGCCCCTAATGAATGCCAGTTCCCTAGGGGCTTTTTTTGTAGGTGTTTGGGCTAGCCTTAGCGTTTGTCCTTGCTATCTAACCACTTGCAAATGTAATGTGCCGTTACTTCTGCCATAATAGCAAGTAAGACGTCGAAAATGTAGTGCACTCGCTCCACCTCCTTTCGCACAAATTTGCGGAAGGTTTTGCTTCAGCATTGGTTATTATAGCATATACGCTTACTTTATTCCATGATCTATTTGACAACAAGTAACCAGCGACTACCGTCCTTTGTCCGTGTCCGTCCGTAAGGCTTCAGCCTTACGGCTCGGCACGTACTAGCGTACTCTGTCACTGCTTATTGTCAAATAGCTTTCACGGCATAAATCGCTCAAAGCTCTGGCCCTTGAAAATCTCTGTCTATCGAGAAAGTTTTGCTCGTTTCTAAAGCTATTATTCTGTCATTCAGCGATTCTATTTCTTTTTCAGTCAAAACATCTGACAGTTTATCTAGGACATCCGCTTTTTCTTTGTACGTCTTAAATTTGTCATCAAAGCCTTTATTTTTGGCTTCTGCCAACTTCAAATCAAACTTTACTTTCCCTAGTTCCGTATCTTTCATCTCCAACTGCCTTCTCAAAAGGATATTTTGAGAAATCAGACCTTGAATTTTTTCATTGACCGAACTGATATAATTTTTTAATTGGCTCACAAAATCAAAATCGAAGGTTATTTTTCCTGTAATCGTCTTTTTAGCATTTTCTAACACTTCAAAAAAA
>NZ_PGEM01000216.1 GCF_002934005.1 Cuspidothrix issatschenkoi CHARLIE-1
GTGCCAGTTGCGTAAGTCCTGAAACAATTTATTAGTATTATTAGAATTTGCCAAGACGGGTGATACAAAAGCCATAAAATTACTGATAAAAGCTTGTAAATATGACAGCAAATATACTGCATTTGCCCTTTTTTATATTCTTCCTTACCTTGCTCACCACTTTCAGATTTTAGAAGCAACCGACAGGATTAAAGAAATCAGTAAACGCAGTCCGAGTTATGCTCAATTTGCTCGTGTTGATGATTTATTTTAATTGTTTAAATTTGATAATTAAATTTATTTAGAAACTCTAGTTGTTAATTATTTAGTTGAGGATAGTAATTAGTAATGCTCTAAATCTACTTGATTATAATAAATAAAATATCTTCAGTTAAATTTTTCCAGTTAACTCGCAATATAGGTTTCTCGTCTGTTAATACATTCAATAGGATAAAAATCAAAGATATTGGCTGGATTTCTATAACAAATGCTTGATTTTTTACTTATACTAGGTTAAACAGTATTTATACGGTTAATCAATTCATCCATAACCAGGAGTTTATGAGCAATAATTTACAACTTTCAGAAATAGCGATCAGTATTATCGCCAAAAATCTTAATCCAGCAGTTTTAAATCCAGATTTTCTGAAATATACGGGGATTATTCCTACTGAATGGGAATTAGCCACCCAACCAGTTTACAACAGCAATTTACTCCAGTTGGTTTATAAAAATGGTGTGGGAATTATTGTTCAACCTAACCAACTCAATGTATTAGAGATGATCGGAGTCAAACAACCACCAACAGAAATTCAATTTGCAACAGTAGCACTACAATTAATAGATAAGTTATCGCAAATAGAATATCAAGCAGTGGGAATTAACCCCAAAGCATTTGTAAGTTTTCCTACAGACGAGGAAGCTTATCAATATATATGCCGTCAACTTTTAGCCCCTGGAGCTTGGCAGGAATTTGGAGGAAGTAAAGTTAATGCTTCCTTAGAATTAAGTTATCTTTTAAAACAGGGAGCTTTGAATTTAGTTATTAATCAAGTCAATGTCCAGTTTGGAGAACAAAAAACACCGGCAATTTTATTTTCTGGTAATATGAATTATCCCCTAGCAGGAAATACTCTTCCAGAGAAAATACAAGATTTAAAACGAATCATTAGTAATTGGCCAAATGATGTAAAAACTTTCCAGGAATTACTAACAGAGAAATTTTTACCATCTTCTGCTGTTAAACCCTTGAGTGGTTCTGTATTTTAATCATTAGGATTAGCTGAAAAATCTTGATATTAGGGAATTGGGAATTAGGAAATAGGACTTACGCAAGATGTAATTATAACCCTTATTTTTGTGCAGGGGTAATTCATGTAGC
>NZ_PGEM01000217.1 GCF_002934005.1 Cuspidothrix issatschenkoi CHARLIE-1
AATAATGGCTGTTTATTTAATTATTCCAATATATTTAATATATCTTTTTTGTTATTTTCAAATCCCACGTAATATTTAAACAACTTTTTTTTACCCCAAAAAATTTTTTTATAAAAAACAAATAAGGGAACAATTCGGTTGCCTGATATTTTTTTCATTTCTTCTTCTAAGTCCAAATTTTGACTTACATCTTTATGACTATAACTAATCTCTTGAGAGTTTAAATACCTTTTTGATTCTTGGCAATCAGAGCATGTAGGTCTTGTGTAAAGCTCAAGTTGTATATTTTTATCCAAATATATCTCTCCTAATATAAGTTTTAGCATACATTTTATACAAGTGTACCTCTTAAAACAAACTATAAATATTAATTTTTTATATGAAACTTTTGTATTGACTTATACCTACTAGGGGTATAATATAGATTCCAACAAGAGATACCCCGTTAGGGTATATGAGGAGGGGTGAAATTGAACACTACTACTGTTAAAAACAATGACGCATTGCTCAATAGACTCAAAAGATTAGAAGGACAAATGCGCGGTTTACAATCAATGATAGCAGAAGATAGATATTGTATAGATGTACTAGTACAAATAACAGCAATACAATCAGCCCTAAAACAAGTGGGTTTTATAGTAACTGAAGACCATATATCTAATTGTGTAAGTGAAGGTATTAAAAATGGCAACGGAGAAGAAAGTATCAAAGAATTGATGGTTGTATTAAAACAATTTTCAAAATAGGAGGAAAGAAATAATTGAGTGAAAATATTAAAAAAACCTCATTAGGTATCACAGGCATGACATGTGCAGCTTGCTCGAATAAAGTAGAAAAAAATCTAAATAAATTAGATGAAGTTAACGCTAATGTAAATCCTTCTACAGAGAAAGCTACAATTGAATATAACCCCAATGTTACATCATTAGAAGATATTGCAAATACAATTCAAAAAACAGGTTATGGAGTTTTAACCGAAAAAGTGGATCTCGATGTAATGGGAATGACGTGTGCAGCTTGTTCGAATAAAATCGAAAAAGTTTTAAATCGAATCTCAGGTGTAAATAAGGCTACAGTTAATTTAACCACAGAAAGTGCTACTGTAGAATACAACCCTGATATGACGTCTGTAGATGAATTTCAACAACGTATTAAAAACCTAGGGTATGAGGCACAACCTAAAAAAGAAGCATCAGAAAAAAGTTCCCAAAAAGAAAAACAATTAAAACGACAGTTAATTAAATTAGTTGTTTCAGCTGTTTTAGCAGCTCCATTGTTAATGACAATGTTCGTTCATTTATTTGGTATTCAAATACCACATATATTTATGAACCCGTGGTTCCAATTTGTATTAGCAACGCCTGTTCAATTTGTTATTGGTTGGCAATTTTATGTAGGCGCTTATAAAAACCTTCGTAATGGGTCAGCAAATATGGATGTTCTTGTCGCTTTAGGTACAAGCGCAGCCTTCTTTTATAGTATTTATGAATCGATTAAGTGGTTAATTAATACAAATTATGAGCCACACCTATATTTTGAAACAAGTGCTGTATTAATTACTTTAATTCTTTTCGGAAAGTATTTAGAAGCACGTGCTAAAACACAAACAACAAATGCGTTAAGTAAATTGTTGAATTTACAAGCTAAAGAAGCACGTATATTACGCAACGGTGAAGAGACTATGGTTCCTTTAAGTGAGGTAAAAGAAGGAGACTATTTAGTTATCAAACCAGGAGAAAAAATACCAGTAGATGGCAAAATAATTAAAGGTATGACTTCAATTGACGAGTCAATGTTGACAGGTGAATCTATTCCTGTTGAAAAAATGCAAAATGATAATGTTATAGGATCAACAATGAATAAAAATGGAGCAATTACTGTTGAAGCAACAAAAGTTGGTAAAGATACAGCTCTTGCCTCCATTGTTAAAGTTGTCGAAGAAGCGCAAGGTTCTAAAGCGCCAATACAAAGACTAGCAGATATTATTTCTGGATATTTTGTACCTATCGTTGTAGGTATCGCGATTTTCACATTTATTATATGGATTTCATTAGTTCAGCCGGGACAATTTGAACCAGCCTTAGTTGCTGCAATAGCAGTATTAGTTATCGCTTGTCCTTGTGCGTTAGGCTTAGCTACGCCTACTTCTATAATGGTGGGTACCGGAAAAGCTGCTGAAAATGGCATTCTATTTAAAGGTGGAGAACACATTGAAGGTACACACGCTATTAATACAGTTGTTTTAGATAAAACTGGCACTATAACAAATGGCACACCTGAAGTCACTGATTTTAGTGGAGATGATCAAACATTACAATTGTTAGCTAGTGCAGAAAAAGGTTCTGAACACCCACTAGCTGAAGCTATCGTAAGTTATGCTAAAGAAAAATCATTAGAATTTTTAGAAGTAGACCATTTTGAAGCTATACCAGGGCGCGGTATAAATGCAACAATTGATGGTAAAGAACTTTTTGTCGGAAATCGAAAACTAATGAGTGAAAAAGGAATCCAAACTAATGAAGCTGAAACAAATCTCGCTCAATTTGAAAAAGAAGGAAAAACTGCAATGCTTATAAGCGTAGATAACGAATTGAGAGGGGTTGTCGCTGTAGCTGATACAGTTAAAGATACTGCCCAACAAGCTATTCAAAAACTTCATGAATTAGGTATTGAAGTTGCTATGTTAACTGGTGATAACAAACGTACCGCACAAGCAATAGCAAAACAAGTTGGTATAGACACGATTATTGCAGAGGTTTTACCAGAAGAAAAAGCTTCTAAAGTAGCAGAAATTCAATCTGAAGGTAAAAAAGTAGCTATGGTTGGAGATGGTGTCAATGATGCTCCAGCACTAGTTAAAGCAGATATTGGTATTGCCATTGGTACAGGTACAGAAGTTGCAATCGAAGCTGCTGATATAACTATTTTAGGAGGAGACCTTTTATTAATTCCAAAAGCAATAAAAGCAAGTAAATCTACAATTCGTAATATTCGCCAAAATCTATTTTGGGCGTTTGGTTACAATGTTGCAGGTATCCCTATAGCAGCAATTGGTCTGCTAGCACCTTGGGTTGCGGGAGCAGCAATGGCTTTAAGTTCTGTAAGTGTTGTCACAAACGCTTTACGTCTAAAACGTATGAAATTATAAGAATCTTATATTTCTTGAAAGGAGGTGACAACATTGACTAACGAAGTTATTAATGTAGAAGGTATGAGCTGTGACCATTGCAAGCATTCAATTGAAAAAGCATTAAATGGATTAGATGGTGTAACATCTTCAGAAGTAAGCTTGGCGAATGGGAATGTGGAAGTTGAATTTGATGAAAATCAAGTAGCTTTCAACGACTTTAAAGAAGCTATTGAAGATCAAGGTTACGATGTAATTAAATAATTTAAATAGTTGGGCATATCGTTTAATGATATGCCCTTATTAAAAATTAAGGAGGATAAAAATATGAATCATAATCATGAATATCATTCAAACAAACCCGAAATTAAAGCAAATGTTGTATATAGAGATGGTAATATAGAAATTACGTTAGAAGATGAATTTAATAATGCCCCATTATTAGATACTATGCATGAAAAAGAAATGCATTTCGTTTTAGTATCTAATGACATGGAGAAATATTACCACCTACACCCTCAAAAAAAGCATGAAGGTTTATTTATAATTAACCAACAATTAGAGCCAGGAACTTACCAGGCTTTTGTTGATGTTACACCAAAAAACCATGTGTATTCCGTTCATCCTATTGAACTGCAAATTGGAGATAAAATAACCTCTACAACATCTTTAAATTCTGATAAAAATTGGGTAAAAGTTAACAAAGGAGTTCATGTAACTTTAAATTCTATAAGTGCTAAAGAAGATGAACATGTCCCTTTAACTTTCAATACAGAATTAACTCCCCAACCTTATTTAGGAGCTTTAGGACATGTGATTATATTTGATGAGCAATTAACTGATTATATTCATGTTCACCCAGAATCACCTGATTCTACAACCTTTTATGCTCATTTTCCTAAAAAAGGGATGTATAAAATTTGGGCAGAATTTAAATTTAATGATGAAGTGCATAGATTTACTTATAATATTAAAGTTGCATAAATCTATTAGCAAAAGCTTAAAAATCAGTAAATTGTAAAGAGTTATTTAGATAATACAAAACGCTTTATAAAAAATCGAAAATTTAAGATAGAAAGTTGATGAAGAAAGTATCAAAAAATTGTAGTGGTTGTTTATATTGCAACATTCACTGAATTTTTATAGTTAATAACCTATTATTTAAGGAGTAATTTATTGATTAAGTTTGAATATTTTGAGGAGAAAGATTTTGATTTATTAATAAACTGGATAAACTCTCCTGAACTTTTAGTCAAATGGGCAGGTACAGATTTTAATTATCCCCTAGATGAAGAACAATTAAAGGAATATATTAAAGACACAAATAAAGAAAATTCTAGTAAAATAATTTATAAAGTTATCATTGAAGAAAATAATTCAAAAAAAATTATAGGTCATATTGCTTTAAATAATATAGATTTTAAAAATTGTTCCGCCACGTTAAGTAAAGTTTTAGTAGGTGATCCGCAAATGCGTGGCCAAGGATTAGGCCCTAAAATAATAAAGAAATTATTGAAAAAGGCTTTTGAAGATTTGGGACTACACAGAATTGAATTAGGTGTTTTTGCCTTTAATAAATCAGCTATTAAAAGTTACAAAAAGATTGGATTTATAAAAGAAGGAGAAAAAAGAGACTTTAGAAAATTAAATGGAGAATATTATAATTTATGGCAAATGAGTATGTTAGAAAGCGAATGGTCTTGAATAATTTTAAACAAAAATAGTCCTCTTATTTTAATAAGAGGACTATTTTTGTTTATTTAGAGCGTACTCAAAAATGACATTTTGTATATAAAATTTATTTTGATTCATAAGTAATTCAGCTAATGACTTCTATTTTATTAATTTTAGCTATATATTAATATAGAAATAATAGTAAACATCTAATTAACTAAGATAGACAATTACAAAGACTTTACACTAAAATTCTTCTGAGTATGTTGAGGGGAATTATTGACAGAATTATCTTTTTTACTGTTTTAAATCTTTCACATATCTTTCCAATGCTAAATAATCTACACACATTGATTCAAAAAATGAAACTTTTTTTATCACAGCATTTTTATATACTTTTTGGGCTTTATTTACGATTCTTTGATTTTCTTGCCTAATAAAAATTAATTGGTTAGTTAATAAGTTATAATATTCTAAATCTTGCTCCTTTATGTATTGCATATCTATTTTAGAAAGATATTTATCAGGAACAGGTATCATATTTAAAAATAATAGATATCCTAATCTATTTTGAATATTATTAACCTCAAACAATTTTATTGATAGTTGATTATTTAGTTTTTTATTTTCTTTAGGGGAACTTAAGGGGACAAAATAATTAAGATCATTAATAGATAATACAACTCCTAAATAAGGACGAGTGGATTTATTTAATAATACTCTCTCATCTACATTTCTTAATTCATTAATATAATCTTCATCAACATAGTATAATTTCATAATTTCTCCTACAGTATAAAAATAAAGCGACCAAATATTTGGTCGCTTTTCAATGTCTACTTGTGGCAAGACCTCTCCATTTTTTCAATTCCAACTTTTAGCATGGACTCTCTATTTTTTCAATGTCTACTTGTGGCAAGACCTCTCCTATATACATTTTAAATTTTAGCACTGTATAAATCATATGTCAATTTTTTATCTTTATATTATATTTCTCAGAACCGTTCAAATTGGTTTTCTAAGAGAAAAATGATTAAAGATTTACTAACTGATTTTTCATTAGAAATAAAGCAGGTAGACGCTTGGTACAAAATACTTTCTACACCGATACAAATCCACAATTGATTGGAAAGAGTAAAATCCTTTGACAAGCTAATTACCGTATTGTTGATAGTATAAGAAAAGACTTATTAACCAAAAAAATCCTACAAAATCAATAATAATAGTCTTTTACATTTCTCCACCAACCAATGTTATAGTCCAATTAACGAAAATGATTAGCAAAGTAATGATCCCTCTCTGCGACTAGATTGATTCTTGATAGATAGGCGAACTATATATATCATGTTCTAATATACGACCTTTGATAAGTTATTTTCTCTTAATCTAAATTTGTTATCATTTTTTCTTTTTAAATAAATTTTTGGTAATAATAAATGCAACTACATATAACTCAACTGTTACCATTAATGGTAACGTGAAAAGACCCATATACATAAATATATCATTTGCGTGCATTATTCTATCCCAATCATCAACGACACTGATGAAGTTCCACACAAAATACCCTGTAGGGACCCCAAATATTATTAAACCTATAATCATTTTTAACAGTAATTGTTTATCTCTTAGACTCATCGTAGCTATTTTAATGTCTTCTAACGTTAACCAAGATTTTTTTTGAGATGTACTAATTTTTAAATCCTTTATTCCTGTTATATCTTTTTCTGTCTGATATCCTAAGGCATCTTTTAGAATTAATTTATCTCTACCATTAATACTCACTCTATCTATAATTTCTCTTTCAATAATACAATTATTTACATTTTCTGCAAAATAGTTTTTTCTACGTCGTTTTCCTACAAATGGAAATATAAAAATAGGGAATAATAACGAATAAAGAACAAGTAATATAGCTGGCAAACTAATTTTATCCCAATCTGTTATATATTTAATCACTTCTTCTTTAGGATATGCACTGAGTGAATAAAAAATCATTGCTAACAAGTACATTAATGCTACTAGTGTTATAAATATGTATAAAATTATATTGATTATCAGTGTTTTTACTCTTTCCATCTTTTGTCTTTTATATAAAATATTTTGACTTAGAATTTGAATAAGCGCATATATAATATATATTACTGCAAAAATCCCTACTTCGTTAAAATTCTTGTATAGGTCAATCAAGAAATCCATATTTTTGAAATACACGTTAACTCCTCCAATTAAAGTGTATAACAGGTTACTAAGACTTATAAATTTTTGCTTAAGTTATGCCATATTCTCATATAGCCCATAAGTTCTGTGTATTCAGACTTCAACATACCGTTAAGTAAATCATAAACATCATCAAATTCTTTATTTATAATTTCATAAACAACTTTTGTTTTATTTCTATACATCCACTCTGCCACGCGTTCTGTTTCACTAGTACCATCTTTTAAAGTAACGGGTTTAACTTCAATTTCATTTAATTGTTTAAGTATCTTATTTTTACTCCAATGTACATTATTTAAATACTTCTTCTTTTTCAAATCAACAAACTTTTGTAAATTATTATTTATCGGTTGTTCATTATTAATATCAGGAACCTCCCACATTTTCGTATAATAAGACAGATTTAAAACAATTTTCTTAGTATCAAAAATATTAAAAATATTTTTGATATCTAGTATATCTAAATATTCATTAGAAAAACGTATACAGTTTTCTAAAAAATTACTATATTCTTTTTTCAGAAGTTCATATTTTTCTTTATTATCTATATCGTGATCCCTATGTATATTTTGTGCTATTTCTCTAGAATCTTTAATAACAGATTTAAATAATGATAGTTTATTTGAAAAATAACGTACGTCGTCTAATGATTTTGCCAGTGTATCACTTAATTGATTTAGGTAATCTATCATTATACTTTTATTATGTATATTCTCATTCTGTCTAATATATTTTGCTATTCTATTTTGATTAGGTAGCAACTCTTCGATTGATATATTACCTCGTTTTATTTTTTCAGGTTTTGTTACATCATCTCTTAATATTTCATCGATCATATCTTCATTAACATACTTTACTTTTTTGAATGCAAACTTCCTTTTTTGTGGGTAATGATATTTATTCCAATTTTGGTTTGTTCCATTTTCTATATTATTTAAGATATCATTACTTTTATTTTTTACATAGTCTGTTGTGACACTTCGCTTTTTGCTATCTTCCTCATAAATTGAAAAATAATTCCCATTAATAATATACGCAGCTTCTTCCAGAGAATACCATCTTTCCTTTTTGCCATCTATCTCCAAGAATTTTTTATAATTACTTTTAAAAATTTCTTGTTCCATACTTAAATCAGACCCCTCTAAAATTTCTTCGATATTGTCATCAGTTAATTGATTATTCATCCAATAATTAAAATCTAAGTCATTGATTCCTTTGTTATTAATGATAATCACGCTATTACCTCCAAAAACCGAATAAATTTTTTCACCTATTATTTTATCACTTCATTTGCGAAAATTTAATCAATCACAGATATCTTTGATTAATTCTATTTATATTTCCTAAACGATGCGCATCAATAGGATAGAAAGGATGTTTCACATGAAAATTCAATCTAATTTCAAAAAAGGTGGCTATTCAACTGAAATAGCTTCCAATTATATTGATAATAAAAAACCCATTTATAGCTTAAGTACAGAACTTTATCCGCAACAGCGTTTTGAGAATAATCAGCCTACCGGAGAAATTATTGCGTATAAAGCCTGGTTTGTTCAAGAAGGCTTACCGCCCTTCACAGTTAAATTCGAAAATGAAGTGACATTACCTAATTATATGAGCGTCATTACTTTTGATCATTTAGAAGCTTGTGAAGTCCGTTATGATGTTTACTTCAAAGCTTCAGATCTGAAGGAGGTTAAATAATGACAGCCAAAGAGCTCGAACAATATCTCCTACAAAGCTTAAATATGGCACTAGGATCCATGATGCAAGGCGAAACCAGTTATACCAATAGTTTCACCTGCAAGGTCACGGAAGAAGGTTTTTACTTTCTTCCTCGCCTGCCTGCAGGCTATATTGTGGACGATGACTTATATCAAAAAATATTTCTCATTGCGAGTGCAGCTTTATATCCCAAATTCACATTGTTAAAACAGAATTCTGCGTATTTCGTACCTATGGATACCGACGATATTCATACGCAACGCGCTTTGTTTTTCCCATGGCAACAAGGGATATCAGAACGCTTAGTGATTTCTGATTTAGATCGTTTTACGTCGTCTCTAACGAATCAACAAATTCCGATCATGAAACAATTAACTTTAAACTATCAAAACATTACATCTATAGCGATCGCAGGTAATTCAGGCAGTGGTAAATCTTATATGCTGACGTACTTACTAAGTGTATTAAAACCGATATCAGAACTCATTATTGTTGACCCTAAGTTTGATACACCGAGCCGTTGGGCACGTATTCATGATATTACTGTGATTCACCCTCATCAAAATCGATCTAAGTCTGATTTTTTATCTGAAATTAATGAAAACTTAAGTCATTGCCTTCAAGTTATTCAACAACGACAAACCATTCTTTATGACGATCCAGACTATCAATTTGATCACCTAACCATTGTGATTGATGAAGTGCTCGCTTTAGCTGAAGGTGTGAATAAGACCATTAAAGACGCGTTCTTTTCATTACTATCTCAAATTGCTTTATTAGGTCGTGCCACCAAAGTTCATTTATTACTGGTGTCTCAACGATTTGATCATCAAACCATCCCGGTTTCCGTTAGAGAACAACTCAATGTGCTGATTCAAATCGGTAATATTAATAAAAAAACCACACAATTTTTATTCCCCGATTTAGATCCAGAAGGTATTGTGATACCCATTGGTAAAGGGACAGGTCTAATCCAAGTGATTGATAGTGAATCTCCCTATCAAGTCTTACCCTTGTTATGTCCGACTTACTATACGAAAGCAGGTGTATTGTGATGAGGAAAACCTATTTCATGCGTGTGTATGATATTATCATTTACTTGTTCCTGTTCGCTATTTTGACAGTTATGGTTAGTAAACTCTTTGTCCTATTAAACTTTATTGTGTCTCAAATTGATATTATCGATACGCGAAACGTCACACACTATATCACAATCATTTCAAATGGTGTATATCAACTTACATTTTACTTATTAGTCTTAGCATTGATGTTAATAGTTATCGATTTAATGATTCGTTTATTGAAAGATCAACTCACGAATCATATCAAATCTGTTTATCACACAATGGTTTTACGACATTATCTTAAACAAGATGTTGACACAGACACGACTCAGGATTGGCAAAATAACGGCAAAAGTAAAACAAATTCTGTCCAGCAATACTTTAATAAAATGGTTGGAAAATCGCTCGTTGATGTTCGTCAAAATGAAGTCCGTGTGGCAATTAAAATTCCCCGGAAACAGCAAGCTCACGATATATTAAAAAAGATTGAACCTCAAATTCATGAAGAAATTACACATATGCACCCGAATTATTACTTTTCAAAACCTCAACGTCATCATCGTTATCTATGGTTTGCAGGCCACAAACGTTAAGATACACATGCGTTGTGGTACACGAAGTGATAAACACAAGCGCATGTGTATCTTAACAGTGCCATGGGGTTACTACGACCCCCCATGGCATCATTAATCAGTAATCACAGAAAGGATGTCCATGATGACGAAAGATAAACGTTCGAATAAGTGGGCTTTTTTAATATATGAAGAAAGCACACCATCTAATTATCAAGATATTTTGGAACAGATTCATATTCCTTATATTTTAAGCCCGTGGCACAATCAAGATATAGATCAATCAACGGGATTAATCAAAAAATCACATAAACACGGTGCTTTATTCTTTGATTCTTTAAAAAGTTATTCTCAAGTCTCTGAATTACTTCAACAACACTTAAATACACCGAGCCATATTGAAATTATTATGTCTCCTAAGGGTATGTTTGATTATTTTATTCATGCCTCTAATCCAGATAAAACCCCTTATGATATCAACGATATTGAAAGTGGTTGCGGTTTTGACTTAAATCAATTTTTATTAGATCAAGGTCAGTCCGAAGTGTTTAATAATATTATTGATATAATTGAAAATCACAATTTTATAGAATTTCAAGATCTAGTGATGTATGCGCGACAACATCATCCATCTTATTTAAATTTGATTATCCAACGGACTTATTTTTTTGCAAAATATTTAGATTCAAGACGACATGCATCCAATTACAAATAGTGTGATGTGTCGAATATATGATTTTTTGGCGCGTTTTGACGGCGCATATTTAAGGAATGCATATCTTCGAGTTCTGTTTTAATTGAGCGCATTAAGTAACTTTGCATGGCTTCAACACTTTCGCTTTTTTGAATTAATGTTGCTTTAAAACGTTTAAGCACATTAATCATTTCAAATTCAATGTCTTCTAACATGTATATTGTATTCTTTTCATTATTAAATGATGATTTAGCTTTAAGTATGACACTTTTAATAATTTGTATTTCATCAACTTCAAAGTTATTTAAATAGGTTTGAAGTTGATCGGGAATTTCTTGAAGTAAATGATATTTTAAGGCATTATTATCAAATTCATTAGATTGATGATTTGTATGATTCGAATGAGAAGTATTATGGTTAGCTATATGTTCACTATCATTCATATCATGCATATCATTATTCTCAGTTTCTTTATATTTAGTATCATTAATATCAGTATCATTAGACTTACAAATTGTTAGTTCTTGAACTATATTTTCGTTAGTTCTTGAACTAACAATTTGTTTGTTCTGGAACTTACGATTTGTTAGTTCCTTGTCATAACTAGGTTCTAAAAGGTATATTTTGTTGGGTCTATTTAGTCCTTGTCTTTCATTTATAATTAAATTAAATTTTTCTAGTTCTTTTTTTAATTTGATAATTTTAGGTTCTCCGTATTGTAAAATGGAACATAATTGTTTATTTGTGTATAGTAGATATATATTATTTTCTTCATCAATCCAGTTATTGATTTTGGATAATTCAAAACGATCTTTTAATAGAGCATACATAACTTTTGCTTCGGTTGTCATTTTAGAAAAATAATTATCTTCAAATAAAAATTTGGGTAACTGATAAAAACGAGATGTTTCAAATTTGCTAGCGGAAATTTTTTTGAATTTTGACATAATATAAACCTCTTCCTCTTTGAATTTGGATAGAGGTAATAAAACGCATTCTTAATTTAAATAATATCTCATTCTTGAAGTCACATTGTTTATACTATATAATTATACATACTTATTATATTAAACAACGCATCATTTAGAGTATATATGTTGGCGTTTATTACCTAAAGCATTTAGTCGGGCCAACGACTAAATGCTTTTTACTTTGTTAAAATCTAATTTAATAGTAACAAAGTAAATAACAAGAAACAATAAATTATGTAACTTCCTAAAAGTAACATGTTACATGTAACAAAATAGTAATTATGATAATGAACTAATGTATACAACAAAGATATAGTGAATAGAAATTGAAAAAAAAGGTTTAGTAGTAACATGTTACATGTAACAAAATAGTAATTATGATAATGAACTAATGTATACAACAAAGATATAGTGAATAGAAATTGAAAAAAAAAGGTTTAGTAGTAACATGTTACATGTAACAAAATAGTAATTATGATAATGAACTAATGTATACAACAAAGATATAGTGAATAGAAATTGAAAAAAAAAAGGTTTAGTAGTAACATGTTACATGTAACAAAATAGTAATTATGATAATGAACTAATGTATACAACAAAGATATAGTGAATAGGAGGTATTATTTTGAGCATAATAACAGTTGGAAATTTTAAAGGTGGTGTCGGTAAAACTACAGTAGCCACTTTACTTTCTTATATTGCATCTGAAAATTATGATAAAAAAGTACTTTTAATAGATTTTGATCCTCAGGGAAATGCAACTCAAATAATGAAAAGAACTTATCCAGAATTTGAAGAAGAAAAAATTTCATTTATAAACATGCTAAAAAATGGAAATATAGACCAAAGTATCGTGAATTTAACTTCTAAATTATCATTATTACCAGCTGATTCATCTTTGGCCAACTTATCCGATATTATTTCAAAGACAGATATTCTAAAGAAAAGATATATTTTAAAAAATGTGGTTGAAAAAATTAAAGAGATTCACGATTTCGACTATATATTTATAGATGTACCGCCTACTATTAACTCTGATTTTACTAATAATGCTGTTTATGCGAGTGACTACATTCTAATGGTATTTCAAACACAACAGTCTGCTTATGAAAGTAGTCTTTCATTTGTCAATTTTTTAAGGGATAGAAAAAAAGAATCGAATTTATCGTTTGAATTAGTTGGAGCTGTTCCAGTATTAATAAAAAAAAGTGGACGAGTGGATAAGCAGATATTAGATATGTCTAAATCAGCGTTTTCCGAGGCTTTATTTGAGAATCAAATATATCAAAGAGAAAGAATAAAAAAATTTGCTGCTGATGGAATAAAAGATAAAGATATGCATGATAAAAAAGTTATATATATGTTTAACAAAGTTTACGAAGAATTAGTGAATAGAATTAGATTAATTGAGGGTGAGTGATATTTATGGCAGGATTCTTAGATAACATAGATACATCTGAGGTAAAATATACAGAGAATTATAAACCAGTATCTAAAAGTACGACTATGAGGGTGGACACCGATATAAAAAAAAGGTTAAATCAAATGGCATTAGATAAAGATACATCTATAAAAGCCATAGTTGATGAAGTGTTAGGGGAATTTTTGGGAAAAAATAAGTACTAATATTTGATTTAGATAAATGTAGTGAAAGAGTATGCTATTACTTGTAATTGTATCAGCATACTCTTGATTTTTAATTTATTTAAAAAAAGATTAATATTTACAATGAAATGAACGGTAGTGTTATTATAATTTTATACATATAAGGAGATTAGTTATGAAATTATCTATATTTCACAATGGACAGTTTTTTATAGGATTAATAGAATATAATCATAATGATAAATCTTATTTATCTAAGTATGTTTTTGGTCAAGAACCTAATGATGAAACTGTATTAAAATTTATTAATAAAAAGTTATTGAAACTTATAAACAAAAGTAAAGCTAATATAAAAAAAAAGGAAAGTACAAAGAAAATCAATCCTAAGAGACTTCAACGTATAGTTGCAAAAGAACAAAAATCGAAAGGAATGAGTACACAATCTCAAAGAGCGCTTAAATTAGAGCAGGAAGTAAATAAAAAGGAAGCAAAGAAGAAAAATAAAAAAAATAAAGAGCTCCAAAAGGAGCGACAAAGAGATATAAAAAGAAGAAAAGCCAAAGAAAAACATAAAGGTCACTAAAAAATCTAGTTGACGATATAATTTTGTTCGATAAATTATTTATTTAATTTATCGAACAAAATACCGGCAAATACACCTACATTTAGCGATTCTATATTATTTTGCAATTCTAAACAGAAATTATAATCTGAATTTTTTATAAAAAATTCCCCCACACCATTTTGCTCATTTCCTAAAATTAAAGCTATTTTATAATTTTCCTTTAAATAAGTTAGTTTTTCCTCATTTAATTTTGGACCATGAGGAGAAGTAGTTACTATTAAAAAGCCATTATCTTTTAAAAATTTGTATAATTCCAAATTACTTTCAAAATTTTTAAAATTAGATATGAGATTAGTGCATCTAGATGCATTTAATATTTTATTAGTATATGGATAAAAATCATATTTAGGGTATAAAAAATAATTATAATTATAAGCAACTCCAGTTCTTATAATAGTACCGATATTTCCATGGTCTATAATATTATCTAAAATAATCACGTTATTATTTAATAAGAAAGAATTCTCACGTCTTTGACATACGGCCAACACGTCTATTTTAGTCTTAGAGTTATGTAATTTATTCAATATTCCAGGCTGTGTTTCAAAGCAGTCTATATTATTTGATTTGGCGAAAGATAATATGTCTTTTGAAGTAGTTACTATATAGTTAATATCCACTTTGAATTCTAATGCTTGTTTTATTTGATCAAATGAAAATAAAACTATTTTTTTTTGATCAAATTTGTTTTTATTACTCTTAAGAAATCTTAACTCCTTGAATTCTTCACATTTTAATTTATTTATTGTTTTGATCATATAAATATTTCCTCCTACAAAAACTTGTAATATTTAAATTTTTAATTTATTCTGTAAGTAGAAAAGGGGGATTGCAGTGAAATTATATTATTATAATAATGAAAAAGAAACAGATAATTTAGATTTAATACAGGTTCTGTTGCAAAGTTGAATTTATAATATAATTTTAACAAAAAGGAGTCTTCTGTATGAACTATTTCAGATATAAACAATTTAACAAGGATGTTATCACTGTAGCCGTTGGCTACTATCTAAGATATGCATTGAGCTATCGTGATATATCTGAAATATTAAGAGAACGTGGTGTAAACGTTCATCATTCAACGATCTACCGTTGGGTTCAAGAATATGCCCCAATTTTATATCAAATTTGGAAGAAAAAGCATAAAAAAGCTTATTACAAATGGCGTATTGATGAGACGTATATCAAAATAAAAGGAAAATGGAGCTATTTATATCGTGCCATTGATACAGAGGGACATACATTAGATATTTGGTTGCGTAAGCAACGAGATAATCATTCAGCATATGCGTTTATCAAACGTCTCATTAAACAATTTGGTAAGCCTCAAAAGGTAGTTACAGATCAGGCACCTTCAACGAAGGCAGCAATGGCTAAAATAATTAAAGCTTTTAAACTTAAACCTGACTGTCATTGTACATCGAAATATCTGAATAACCTCATTGAGCAAGATCACCGTCATATTAAAGTAAGAAAGACAAGATATCAAAGTATCAATACGGCAAAGAATACTTTAAAAGGTATTGAATGTATTTACGCTCTATATAAAAAGAACCGTAGGTCTCTTCAGATCTACGGATTTTCCCCATGCCACGAAATTAGCATCATGCTAGCAAGTTAAACGAACACTGACATGATATATTAGTGATTAGCTATATTTTTTACTTTGCAACAGAACCTTATTTTCTCTAAAAAGAAATTATCACTTGTTAATTATAATATAGTTAATATTTAGCAAGTGAAGTGTGGTTTATCATATGCAAAAATCCCACTACTGTCCAAAGCAAAGTAGGGTTTTTATTTAATATACAAAATACAAAGCATTTCTATATTGACAAAGGATAAAAATCATACTGAACTTATGAGATATTCATAAGTTAGTATGATTTTCTTCGAGTAACAAAACATTAATTGAAATTTTATATTTTTTAACTCTATAGTTATAAAAACAAAAATTCAAATTATAGAAAATATTTTTCATCATTAAAAAGAGGAGGGATTAAATGGAAAACGATCACAATCATAATCATACACATGGCGCGAACAAAAAGACTTTATTAATTAGTTTTATTATTATTACAAGTTACATGATTGTAGAAGGGTTAGGTGGTTTCTTTACTAACAGTCTTGCGTTAATTTCAGATGCTGGTCATATGTTAAGTGATTCTATTTCTTTAGGTATTGCTTTAATTGCATTTACTTTAGGAGCGAAGCAAGCTAATACAAATAAAACTTTTGGCTACAAAAGGTTTGAAATACTAGCAGCTGTACTTAATGGTATTACTTTGATGTTAATAGCTATCTATATTTTTTATGAAGCTATTGAGAGATTTAAAAACCCCCCTGAGGTAGCTTCTACAGGCATGTTAATTATCGCCTTGGTAGGCTTGTTTATTAATATTATTGTGGCTTGGATAATGCTGCGCGGGAGCGATGTAGAAGAAAACTTAAATATGCGTGGAGCATATTTGCATGTAATAAGCGACATGCTTGGATCTATAGGTGCAGTTATAGCAGCCCTTCTCATTATATTTTTTAGATGGGGGTGGGCGGATCCTTTAGCAAGTGTGATTGTAGCAATTTTAGTACTACGTAGCGGCTTTTATGTAACAAAATCAAGTCTTCATGTATTAATGGAGGGAGCACCAAGCAATATAAATACAAAAGACATTATTAAAACTATTAAAAAATTCAAAGAAGTTAAAAATATTCATGACTTTCATGTTTGGTCAGTAACTAGCGGATTAAACGCGTTATCTTGTCATATTGTTGTAGAAGATACAATGACCATTACTGAAAATGAGTTTTTACTTAAACGTATAGAACATGAACTCAATCATCAAAATATTCAACATGTCACAATACAGACTGAAACTTCTAACAATAATCATAGTGAAAAATTGTTTTGTATCGTGAAAGAAGAAGACAGTCAACATCATCATTAAATAAACAGCCATTATTTTTT
>NZ_PGEM01000218.1:0-3800 GCF_002934005.1 Cuspidothrix issatschenkoi CHARLIE-1
TACGGCGCTTGGGTTGGCGGAGTTTTTGCAGGGCTTTAGATTCGATTTGTCTGACTCTTTCCCGTGACAGGTCAAGGGCGCGGCCAATTTCTGCTAGAGAGTAGGGATGACCGTCGGATAAGCCAAAACGCATCAAAATTACATCCCGTTCTCGACTGGTGAGGTCAGCCAGTAGACTATACAAATCTTTTTGTAAAGATTCCCGCATTAACATTTCTTCTGGGGTAATGCTATCAGTTTCTAGCAATTCACCTAATTCAGTATCTTTATCTTTACCGACTTTAGTTTCTAAGGATACAGAACGGGGAACTCTCAATAACACTTCCCGAACTTGGGTAGGTGTCATATCTAACTCAATTGCTAGGTCTTCTAGGGTAGGTGTGCGGCCTTTTTCTTGGGCGATTTTGCGTTGCGCTTTTTTAATTTTGTTCAGTTAATATGAACAGGAAGGCGGATGGTGCGGATAGTGCGGCTAGAAGTAGCGATCGCCCTGGTAATACCTTGACGAATCCACCAGTAAGCGTAGGTGCTAAAACGATAACCCTTGGTGGGGTCAAACTTTTCCACAGCCCGTTCTAAGCCTAAAGTTCCCTCTTGAACTAAATCCAATAGTTCCAAACCCCGATTTTGATATTTTTTGGCGACAGATACCACTAAGCGCAAGTTCGCTTTAATCATCTGGGATTTGGCTTGGAGTCCTTGGCTTTGAACTTGCTCTAGTTCTTCTACTGTTAATTTAACAATTTCTGCCCAGCGTTTTTTGCCATTTGCTAAAGTAGGTTTGAGATCGGATACATTAATGCCAGCAGTGGTCGCCCAACGTTCTAAAGAAGGGCGATGTCCTAGTTCAGAGGTCAAACGCTCTTGTACTTCAATTAACCGTAAATAAGGTGTAATTATAGGATCTCCGTCTTTAGCTGCTGCACTTAGCACTACTCGCAAGCGTAAGTATCGCTGTACTTTTTGAGCTTCAGAAACTTCTTCATCTCGACCTAACAAGCGGACTCGACCAATTTCTTGCAGATAGAGACGAACTAAATCTGTGCTGCGGCGGTTGCCTTGGTTGGCTAACTCTGATTCCACAGCAGCGATATCTGAATCTGGTAACTCATCTACTGGTAAATCATGGTTTTCATGATTTACCTCCATATCTAAAGGCGGACTAGGATTTTGACCATCGTAGGTAGCATCTGTATAAAAGGATGTTGCTGACATAATGTTTCCAATCGCTCCAGGTAACAATAGATTACGGTTAGTTAAAATTACGGTTATCTCATCAACTGTTGCTATTGTTCCCGTAATTCGTCATGAAATAACAAAGTTTGGATTTCTAGTACAATTGTTTGCAAAACTTTGTACTAATGTAGGTACACATTGGAGAAAAAAGTTAATCTAATCAGCCTTGAGTTATGCAAATTTTAGGCTAGACTGAGGTATAAATTTACTTAGTTAATTTTACCATTTTAATGGAGATTGACAGTGATTTTTTTAACTGATTATAAACATATCTGGTATTTATGATGATGTTTATAAACTATATAGTTATATTTACATGACTCTAGATGTAATTTCCTGACGATTTGGCAAAATTTTCCTGGGGATTTTGCGGTAATGATCCAATTTTAATTGGACATCTTACCCCGTCAGCATTTCTCCCCTCTTGACCATATTTGTTCTACAGGAAAGTTATCAAACTCGGATTTGATATCTCGTAACATAAGTTTATCTAATGCCTGTCTAGGTGTAATTTCTCCTGCCAGTAGTTGATAAACTTGCTCGGTAATAGGAATAGCAATACTGTGTTTTTGGGCAATTTCCATTAATACCCGACAGGTGTTGACCCCTTCGGCCGTACCGGAAAGACTGGACAGAACTTCTGGCAAGGTTTTGGAGTTAGCTAACTGATAACCAACTTGATAGTTGCGACTTAAAGGGCTGTTACAGGTGGCTAATAAATCTCCTAGACCAGATAAACCATAAAATGTTTCCGTTTTCGCGCCTAAAGTGTTGCCGATACGCACCATTTCCGTTAACCCACGGGTGACTAGAGCCGCTTTGGCATTTGTCCCCAGGTGTAGACCATCACATACACCAGCGGAGATCGCTATTACATTTTTCAATGTTCCTCCTAATTCTACTCCCACCGGGTCAGGGTTAGTATAAACACGAAATTGCTGGGAAGAAAAAACTAATTGTATTTGTTGGGCGGCGACAACATTTTTACTGGCTACTACCGTCGCTGCGGGTAATTTTTGTTCTATTTCTTTCGATAAGTTGGGACCAGATAAGACTACCACAGGTTGATGAGGAAATATTGTTTCCCAAATTTGGGAAGGTGTATAAGTTGTATATGGTTCAAGTCCTTTAGTAGCCGTGACAACAATAGTATTTTTTAAGGATTTTTCATTTACAGAATTAACTAAGTTTGCTACATCTCTGACACCCTTCATGGAAATAGCACAGAGGATAATATCAGTGTTTGCTAAGGTATCCTCTAAAGATACTGGGCTATGTCTTGACCATAATCGCACGGTATGCTGATTAATGGCAGCTAAATGAGCTAATGCTTGACCCCAAGCACCAGCACCAAGAATAGTAATATTTTGCGGCTTATTATTCATATAGTAGATGACAGTTAATCTGTTCTGTAGTAGTTATGAGTAGCAACAGTTGAAGTTACTCCCAAAACTACGGTTATTAGTCCTATATCATTATTACCTGTCACCACGGGGATAACGTGCCATTAATTCTCTGACTTGTTCTGCATGATAGGAGCTTCTTGTCAATGGTGAAGAAACAACTTGTAAAAATCCTAATTCTTCCCCAAAAGCTTGCCAGTCTGCAAACTGTGATGGTGTAATAAAGTCAGACACTTGCAAGTGTTTTTGACTAGGTTGCAGATATTGACCTATGGTTAAGATGTCACAATCTACAGAACGTAAGTCTTCCATGACTTGACGGACTTCTGTAGCAGTTTCACCTAGACCAACCATAATACCAGATTTAGTGTAAATACCGGGACTAATTTGGCGTGATCGCTGTAATAATTCCAAGGTGCGTTGATAGTTGCCTTGGGGACGAACATTACGATATAAACGCGGTATAGTTTCTGTGTTATGGTTTAGTACTTCTGGTTTGGCTTGGAGAATAGTTTCTAAGGCTTGCCAATTTCCGCATAGGTCAGGAATTAATACTTCTATGGTTGTCTGAGGTGAATTTTCATGAATAGCGTCAATACATTTAACAAATTGAGATGCACCACCATCTGATAAATCATCACGGTTAACGGAAGTAATAACGACGTGATTAAGCTGCATTCGCCGCACCGCTTCCGCTAGTCTTGTGGGTTCGGTGGGATCTAATGCTTTTGGTTTCTTTTCAAAATCAATATCACAGTAAGGACAAGCTCTGGTGCAAGCTGGCCCCATAATTAAAAATGTGGCAGTACCAGCATTAAAGCATTCACCAATGTTAGGACAGGAAGCCTCTTCGCAAACGGTATTCAGGGCTAAATCCCGCAAAATTTCTTTAACGTTACCAACACGCTCCCATTGAGGTGCTTTTACCCGCAACCAGTCTGGTTTTACAGTCACAGTCTATTTTACCATTTTAGTTATACACATCTCATCCTAGCAAGCAAAGTCATCTCTGGTAGATGAAATATTTGTGATTTTTTAATGATTATGGTATTATGTGATTATGTTGCCATTTTTGTGGCGGGATGTAGCGCAGTTTGGTAGCGCACTGCGTTCGGGACGCAGGGGGCGCAGGTTCAAATCCTGTCATCCCGATTTTATGGT
>NZ_PGEM01000218.1:3917-4165 GCF_002934005.1 Cuspidothrix issatschenkoi CHARLIE-1
CTCAATTCTCCTCAAGGTTTTTTTCGACTTTTTCAGCAAGCCCTATATATTTTCTTTCTGCCTAAATATTGTTCTGAGATGAATAAAATCGAACTAGAGTGGCAACAATTTAAAAAACACGAAATTTCTGGACAGATGTTTGAGGATGAAATAGACCTAGCTTATACAGTTATTGATGGAATAGATGCCAGAGGGGAATGAAATAATTACCGTACAGAACATTTTAAATTTAACTACTACGCCGTAAG
>NZ_PGEM01000219.1:0-507 GCF_002934005.1 Cuspidothrix issatschenkoi CHARLIE-1
CTCCTGGAGGTTTAGATGAATCAACCTGTTACTTATCAAGGTGGTTGTCACTGTGGTGCGGTAAGGTTTGAAGTAGTAGTTAATAATCACAAAGTTAATGATTGCAATTGTTCAATTTGTGCTAAGAAAGGATTTTTACATTTAATTGTTTCTCAAGAACAGTTTACTTTATTACAAGGAGAAGATGTATTAAAAACTTACACATTTAATACGAGAGTAGCACAACATAAATTTTGCAGTATTTGTGGAATTCATTCTTTTTATATTCCCCGTAGTCATCCAGATTGTATTGATGTGAATGTGCGGTGTTTAGATGGAAATGTGATTGGTAATTTTGAAATTCTGCCTTTTGATGGTGCAAATTGGGAGGCAAATATTCATAAATTAATGCAAGGTTAAATAAATTTGTTTGTAATGATTCAGGATAGAAAGTATAGAATTCATAACAAATTAGAGTTTTGGAGTCATTCTTGAACAATGATGAAAAGACTTGCTGATGAATGATTC
>NZ_PGEM01000219.1:533-1466 GCF_002934005.1 Cuspidothrix issatschenkoi CHARLIE-1
AACGTTGTAATTTCTCAATCACAACTATTATGGAAACTCAAGCACAACAACCCCAACTAGGAAATTCTACTTCACCACCAGATATTTTATCTTTTTCAGGTGGAAACAATAGCAATTTACTACAAATACCTGCTGGTAAGGAATCTGAATCTCAACGGCAACAGGTTAGTGGACAAATTCCTGATTTCTTGAATAAACTACCAGATTTTTTAGGTAGTGCTTTTCACAAAAATAAACAGATTTTAATAACGCTGGTTTTAATTTTATCAGCTTTTATCGCAGTTAAGGTAGCGATCGCATTAATCGGTGCTGTGAATAGTTTACCGGTGCTACAACCAATTTTGGAGTTAATTGGCCTATTTTACTCTATCTGGTTTACTTTCCGTTATCTCCTCAAATGTGAAACTCGGCAAGAATTATCCCAAAAATTTAGTGCTTTCAAACAACAATCTTTAGGATAAATATTTGTTTGATGATCATAAAATGTAGGTTATTTATAGACTATCCTACATTTTCTTATTTTGTAATGAGTATGTAAAATATATCTTTTGATAGATAGATTCAAGCAAATTATTTTTAGTAATTATTTCTCAAGATGGTTTATTTATCTTTTAGGAAGTTCTAATCTAGTTCTGGCAATACTTGAACCAGTAGCAAGGACTAATTGTATGAATGATGAAAATGATAAAATTACGTCAGATACTTATGATCGGGGAATAATTCCCGCAGAAACAGCAGCAAGAATGAAAAGAGAAGGAAAATATTATAAACACCTTCCTAAAGAAGAGGATCTTGCAAGTGCATCTACCGATGATCAAACTAATGTTTATAGTATTCGCACAACTGATGGTTATACTGTGGATCAAGAGGGTTTGGTGAATAATTATCCAGTTGAACCAGAAATGTATTATGAAGTTCCTGGAGATGCGCGAG
>NZ_PGEM01000220.1 GCF_002934005.1 Cuspidothrix issatschenkoi CHARLIE-1
TATGAAAGGGTTTATAAAGGGTTGAAGCTCTGTATTTTTAAATAAATAATGTCCAGTACCCTAGATAACTTTTGGAAAATTTCCGATGTTATGTAAACTAAAACACACATTCGCTATTTTTTAAGCACAATTTATATCAAAATATCATGACCGAACTGCGATTTATACGTCAAATGTCATTGACATTGGGCCCCTACATCTTTAATAAATCTAAAAAATCGTAGTGAAGCAAAAGCAAAGCTTTCGCCACACTACAATTAGCTTAATTAAAGATGCCCCCCAATATAAATGAATTTGACGGCATAAATTCTCGTTCTCTACACATAAAAACGAATATACAGATGTTCAAAATAAAAGAGCTGCAAGTGATATAAAAAAAGCACGGTCAATATCGAACATCTAAACAAATCAAAGCAACAAAATAAAAATTAGAAAATTTCTAACGAAATATCACAACGATTTATAAAGATTAAAAAAAAGCCAGTACGATACCCCAAAGACTTACGCTAGATGATCGACTCAATTCGAAAAACTCCGTTCCGGATTCCGCAAAACGTAGTTTTACTACATGCGGTACTCATTTTTCGAATACGGTCGAACGGTAGCGTAGCTTTGGTCGTACAGACTTTTTATTTATATATAAAACGCATTGCCATTATCGTCATAACCGACTAAATCCAATTTTGATACTTCTTCTGTATAAGATGTTCCATTCTCACGTACAGCTTTCTTAATATCACTTGCAGTAAGTATTTTGCTAACAGCATAAACGCCTTCAGATGTTTCAAACGTCAATTCATACCCATCCATTAATTGAAGCATACTTACTCAACCTTATCTAACTGTGTAACGTAAATTTCCAATGTTACTACTGGCTTTAAATTTCTTGAAGTATCAACAGTCAATTGTGTCATTTCTCTATCAATCGTAATACGACACACATCATCTTCATGTAAGCCATTAAATACTGTATGTTCTTTCGCACGTAACTGAACATCAACCATATTAAAATCTTTATCGGCACTTTCCATTGTTGCATTTACATAAAAATACTGTGGCGGTTGTGTATCATCACGTTTAGTTTTACCATTTGCGTCCTGCGTAAATACAGGCATATCATTTAAAAACTCATCATCATCGTGATACTTATCGCCGATTGCGAGCAAATGGAATCTATTTTGCTCCATTTTTTCTGTAATTTCGTCTACATTAATTAATTTTCCAATGTCTAATCGTTTTGCCATTATAAATACATCCTTTCAAAATTTAACTTTTAAGAATGTACCTATCCCGTTATAAACTTTGCAATTGTCTATCATATATCAACATGATATACTATATTTAACAAATAACTATTTAAATATATCATCTAATTGCACTGATACGTTTATCTTGTCCGGGATAGGTATCAGTTCTTTTTTTTCGTTTCTCTAAGTTGATAACGCGTTTTAACTTCTACTTTCTTTCCTGCTATATAATCAAATTTCCCTTCAATGACTACAGGTTCATCTAATTTATTCATCTTAAACACATTGACTTCTGCTAAATATTCTCCATCATTTACAGGCTTAACATAGCAAACTGAAGAAATACGTCTTAACAATTGGTCAATTGGTTCTTTATCAAAATTGATAGAACTTGCTATGAAAAATTGTTCAGGACTATACATAGAAGTAACAAATATCACATCTGCACTTACATACTTATTAGAATATCTTGAACGAACTGAAGTCGCATTATAAGGATCTAATAACCGAAGTAAATCAGATAATTCAATATCATTCGGTTTTATATCATCAATAATCACAACTTCTTCCCCTTTATACTCTTGAAAAGGGTCATTATTAGCAGATGTCATATAACTTGAATAGCCATAAGCCATCTTTAATTCTTCTGCTTTCTGCTTAGCATAAGCTGTTTTACCAACGCCACTATAATCGCCATATATCCATACAACTGGTATTTCCATATTCTTTCTTGCTTCAACACGTCGTTTAGAAGCAATATTCAATGCGTTGTCAATTTTCGTCTTATTCTTCGCATACAATAATGATAAGTCATTATCATTTTGAATATCAGAATATTTAATACGACTTTCCAATACATCTTCTAACATCGTATCTAATGACGTACTATAATTTGCTTTCAAGTTTTCAACATATTCTCGATAATCAAAATTAGCACTCACTTCATCAATTGAATATTGATATTTATGTCTATCCTTACGACCTGCATGAATAAGATATAAAAAACCTGCGTCCTTACGTTCAAAAAATTCGAATTGATTCATTTGTGTTTCATTCGTAGCCTGCATAAGTTTAGCTGCAGATAATTTATTCTCACAATAGAAAAACATGTGAATATGGGGTCTTTCCAATTCTCCTGTTTCATCACTCACATCTTTATCATGAATAATAGAAGCTACTTGATACTTATCACCTACTACTTTAAAAACATTCTTTTCTAACTCATCAAACGAATCAAATTTTATATGTTCTAAATATTGAACATACATAATTGAACGTCTATTTTTTACCCCTGCACTCACTTATTTATCACCTCCTTTTTATATCGTAATTTCATTATACAATCATGTCCAGTGCATGTCCAGAATTATTCAAAAGAGTATAACAATGTATAAAAATGTAAACAATAGTGTATTATTACAACCGATTTGTCCAGAGTGTAAAAGGTAATGGACACATGTTTGAGTATATATAAAAATCGCTATAAATAGCGTCATAAGAGGCGTTAACGCCATAGCGCGCAACTCGGCTCGCCTCTCTTAAAGGACAAGCCCTCTAAGAGAGGCTAAAGTCTTGATATGAAAGGGTTTATAAAGGGTTG
>NZ_PGEM01000221.1 GCF_002934005.1 Cuspidothrix issatschenkoi CHARLIE-1
AACAAACCTTAGACGCAGCCAGATCAACCTTTGAAAATACTCAAAAAATTACCGCTGATTTAGATGACTTAACGGGCAATCCTAGGTTTCGTCAAAACCTGCTGCAATTAGTTAATGGTCTGAGCAAATTAGTTTCTTCTACCAAAGACATACAGGAACAAACCAAAGTAGCTGTAACTTTGGACTCTCTTAAAGCATCTGTTAATCAACCAAAGGTAGTAATTACCGCACCTGTTCCCCAAAAACAAGCATTGCTGGAACCCAGTCCCAACTTAGTCATTAATCCTACATCCACCCTCCTAGAGAAAGTAGAGACAACCCCCGCACCCGAGCCACTCCCAGAAACCATACCAGCACCACCCACTTCGTCTCAACAACAACTCCTCCAACAACTCCGAAATTATCGTGAACAAGGACAGACTAGAGAGGATAGGTAATTGGTAATTTCCGACTCCCGACTCCCGACTCCCGCAATGGGTAATTCGTAATTCTTAATTGGTGATTGTATGACAACTGACAACAAACTAATTCCAATCTTGCTCCTCTTTCTTACCCCGACTTTTATAAATTCCGCCTTGAGCATGGAGTTGGCGGGTTTTTTCAAATAATTCTGCTTCCGTTAAACCCCAACGTTGCAAAACTTTATCTAAGTTAGTTTGGATGTCTCGCGCCCCTGGAAAACCTTGATAGCGAATTTTTAGTCTAGCTAATTCTGATAAATTGTAGTCCGTTGCATCTTGAGAGAGTAAAATATCAATAAGAGGGCGATCGCGGTTGTAGAGAGGATGTTGTTGATCTTTACCACCGGAAAATTCTGTCATAGTTAATACCAGTAAACAGTTATTAGGGCATCAACAACTCAAGGGAAAAAAGTCTCTTGAATTGCCTATAATACAGCATTGTCTACTGAATGACGGCTACTACGCCTGATCACTTACGGCTCTCACTACTGCCATTCAGCTTTAAATAAAGATACATTATCTTTAAGAAAATACAAGAAACTTTAGATAAGGGTGAACTTTTATCTCACCCAAATTCCAAGCAGCACGAGGGAAAGAACCCGCTATGTTTGAACACTTCACTTCCGAAGCCATTAGGGTAATCATGTTAGCTCAGGAGGAGGCACGACGACTAGGACATAACTTTGTAGGAACAGAACAGATTCTCCTGGGTCTAATGGGAGAGGGAACAGGTGTTGCGGCTAAGGTGCTGGCTGAGTTGGGTGTAAACCTAAAAGAAGCACGTCGGGAAGTAGAAAAAATAATTGGCCGGGGTTCTGGTTTTGTGCCACCGGAAATTCCTTTTACCCCGAAAGTAAAAAGCCTGTTTGAGCAGTCTTTCCGAGAAGCACATGGTCTTGGACATAATTACATAAACACTGAACACTTATTATTAGGTTTAACTGAGGCAGGTGAAGGAGTCGCCGCCAAAGTATTACAAAATCTAGGCGTGGATTTACCAATGATCCGTTCCGCTGTGATGAACCGATTAGGTGAAGATACGGCCGTTGTCACTGGTGGCAGAAGTAATTCCCAGCGCAATCAAAATCTCACTGTAGAGGAGTTTGGTAGAAATCTCACCAAACTAGCTCAGGATGGCAGACTAGACCCCGTAATTGGCCGTCAGAAAGAAATTGAAAGAACGGTACAAATTCTCGGTCGCAGAACCAAAAATAACCCGGTTTTGATTGGTGAGCCAGGTGTTGGTAAAACAGCGATCGCTGAAGGTCTAGCCCAACGGATTATTAATCAAGACGTTCCCGAAGTCCTGCTAGATAAGCAAGTAATCAGCTTGGATATGGGTTCACTGGTGGCAGGAACTCGCTTCCGGGGTGACTTTGAGGAACGCCTGAAAAAAGTCATGGAAGAAGTGCGTACCGCAGGTAACATTATCTTAGTCATTGATGAAATTCATACCTTAGTCGGTGCAGGTGGTACGGAAGGCGGTTTAGATGCAGCGAATATTCTCAAACCAGCCCTAGCACGGGGTGAACTCCAGTGTATTGGCGCGACTACCTTAGATGAATATCGTCAACACATCGAACGAGATGCAGCCTTAGAACGGCGTTTTCAGCCCATTTTGGTCGGTGAACCATCAGTAGCCGAAACTGTGGATATTCTCTATGGTTTACGTAGTGCCTATGAACAACACCATAAAGTTCATATCACTGATGAAGCCTTAGTGGCGGCGGCTGAATTGGCAGATCGTTATATTAGCGATCGCTTCCTCCCAGACAAAGCCATTGATTTAATTGATGAAGCTGGTTCTCGCGTGCGTTTACGTCACTCCCGCATTGTCAATAACAAAGAACTCAAACAGGAATTAAACACCGCCATCAAAGCCAAATCCGAAGCCATCAGAACTCAAGATTTTGGCAAAGCTGGTAAATTGCGGATACAGGAATTGGCACTGCAAGCCAGACTTGATCTAGAAGAAAACCACGAAACTCTTAACATTCCCCTTGTCAACGAAGAAGACATTGCTCAAATCGTTGCTTCTTGGACAGGTGTTCCCGTTAACAAACTCACTGAATCTGAATCCGAGTTATTGTTACACCTGGAAGACACTCTACACAAACGCCTAATTGGCCAAGAACAAGCAGTTACATCCGTTTCTCGTGCCATTCGTCGCGCCCGTGTCGGCTTAAAAAGTCCTAATCGTCCCATTGCTAGTTTTATCTTCTCTGGTCCAACCGGTGTAGGTAAAACCGAATTAGCTAAAGCCTTAGCAGCTTACTTCTTCGGTTCGGAAGAATCAATGGTGCGTTTAGATATGTCCGAATATATGGAAAGCCACAACGTTTCCAAGTTGATTGGTTCACCTCCAGGTTATGTAGGATACGACGAAGGCGGACAATTAACGGAAGCTGTGCGGCGCAAACCCTACACAGTGCTGCTATTCGACGAAATCGAAAAAGCGCACCCCGATGTATTCAATATGCTCCTGCAAATCTTGGATGACGGTCATCTTACCGATGCCAAAGGGCGAAAAGTAGACTTCAAGAATACATTAATTATCTTGACTTCTAATATTGGTTC
>NZ_PGEM01000222.1 GCF_002934005.1 Cuspidothrix issatschenkoi CHARLIE-1
ATGCAAAGGACTTTCAACCCACCGCATATGCGTCTCATCTAAAATGTCTCGCCAATTTTTAGGAGCAGACTCTGGATAAACTATAAAAGTCCAATCTCTTCCTTTTTCTACTGTTTTTTTATTATTAGCCATGATAAAATAAAGCGTAATAAAACATATTAATATTAAATCACATAGGGAAGTAACTTTGGTCGGTTGCACCCTATTTTTTTATGCCTTAACACGCTTATCCTCCTTTTCACTTAAAGATTTTTGATTTATTAAAAATGTAATATACTGCGATTTACTTAAACCACTTTCTTCACATTCTTTTATCAATCTTTCTAATGTTTCATCAGATAAAGTAATACCAACTTTATTTTTTTGAGCCAAACTAAACACCTCCCATATGTCTACCACTTTACAGAAAACTCTAGAAATTTACAACGTTTTCTAGAAATATCTAGAGTTTTTTTCTTTTTTTTTTTTAAAATCCTTCGAAATAAAAGCTCAAATCCCTTGTCACAGAAGAGTTCTAAGAGATTGATACTTTTTTTTCACAATGCACAATGCACACATGGGGGGTGTCGTAGTACCCCCCATGTGTGCAAAAATCGCACACCCCTAAATTCATAAAACCTTAGGGGCTCCGCCCCTAAAACCCCGACCTCTACTACCGAAATAGATTTTAAAATTAATTCTATTTCGCGTGTCGGTCTTTGCAATCTAACACATTCATTTCGCTTACCAGTCGCTTTCACAAGCTCCGTTCTCGCTACATTCCTGTGTTTTTTTCGATTGCGCCGACACTAAACGAAATAGAAAATTTTTTATAAAAACCAAGGCGTCTCATAAAAATGTGGTTTTTCCCATTTTTGACCACTTCCAGATATTTTTGCTAAACCTTGTCCTTTTGTATAACTACGTTTAGGCAAATCAGCAAAACCAGGCATTAAATAACGCCTTTCATCAGCAGAATCAGCTGCACCACCCAACATTATTACAGCGTCAGAACAGTTTGTCCTAGCTAATGTAGGTAAAAAGCCTTCTTTAGTAGCAAATTGACTGATAGCAATAACGTGTATACCAGCACTTGCACCAGTAGCCGAAAGTTTATTTATAGATTCTTCCCATCTATTTTTATATGTTTTTAAGTTCTTTTGTTCTAAACCGGCATTTAAATTTCCTATTTCATCAAAAATGATAGCTATATTATTCATATTTTCCATATCAAGATATTTATCTTTACCAGCTATATTAATTTGATCTAATCGATTTTTCATAACTTCAACCCAATATTCAGCACGCTCAACAATTTCAATGATTTCACTTTTTCCATTAAATTCTTTTACATATCTATCAAATTTTGCAGAATTATATTCAATCGTCCAATTTTGTAATTTCATCAACCTACATAAATAATCACCGGCAAAAACAGACTTACCAGCTCTAGTCCTAGCTATAATGCTTAAATGTGGTGTTTTATCAGCATGCCAAACTAAATCATAAGCTAAACGAATTGCATTTGGATCATTCTCTATTAAATTAGACTTAATTTGATTATGTTCAATATAGATACGATAAGAAGTTTCTGTATCTTCAAAATGAAATTTCATATACGTATCATTAGGTGTCAAATCAGATGATACAACAGCAAAGCGTTTTAGCTTTCCGTTAAATACACCAGAAACTTTTTGCTCATATTTTTCTTTATCCATTTTTTCAAAATTAGCTATATTTTCAATAGCTACAAAACCACCTGTACAATCTTCATCCACATACACATATAAATTAGGCATTTCTTCGCCATATCTAGTTGAATTACTTAATTTTAATACGTCAGTAATTTGCTTATCATTAAACAATTTAAGTATTTGTTTAGATAACTTGTTTTGTTTTTTGCTCATATATTCAATATCTAATTTAGAAATTTGTTCTCTCTGCCTTAAGGTTAAAATAAAAACAATTAATAACAACGAGGCAGTAAAAAACAACAGATAGGGAATAATTTTCAAATTACTAATAAATTCTTTCAAAAATTCAATTTTAGATAGTGAACAACCTATAATTAAACTAACAATAAAAATAAAAATAACAAACATCAAAGCACTAAATAAAACTTGGTGACTTTGACGTTTGCTATTCTCATCTGCAATTATCCGCCTATATTTAGACATTATTTTGCAAAGGTACTACAGTTTTCGCTGCATACCAGCCACCAGATTTTGTAGGTCCTCCACGTACTTCTGTAAATTCCAAAGGCATACCAAATTTTACATTCATTTTTTTATCAACTTTTATTTCGTACTCTAATCCATGCTTTGTATCAACTACTGCATATCTATATTTTCCATCATTCGTTTCATCAACTGATCCAGTTGATACAACTTTTAAATGTGGTATTACTTCTGCTGTATATTCATTTCCTGTTCTTTCACTAATTAAATTCACTTCTTGAGTATCGTGTTTTAAAACTTGCTTTAATGTAGGTGTCCAAATTGGTTTACTCATTACTATTACTTCCTTTCGTTAAATAATTCACAAACTTTTTATTAATAACATCATCAGTTAGATTTTTAATGAATTTCTGAACTTCTTTATCTTCAGATACAAATCTAAAACCAAATTCCTGCAGAATCATAAAAATCATAGCTTCACACGCCCTATCATCATGCGCCGAGCTCGCATACGACCACGGCGCCCCAAAATCTTCTTGTAATGTTTTAGCTGAAGATTGTAAATAAAACTCTAATTCTTGTATAGAATAAATCTTAATTATTCCCGAATCGAAACTATTATTGTTCTTTTTAAACATAGTAATCTGTCCTTCCATCTATTAAATTTTACAATCTAATTGTATAATTAAATCAATATTTAAACTAACTTTCTATACTTTATTAGAAAGTTAAAAACACTGATTTTACAATGTTTATATATTTAAAACTAACTTTTTTATAGAAAGGTGAATAAAATGAAAGAAACACTAACATTTAATATAGATAAATTAAAAAAAGATTACTTCGAGTATTTAGATACAACCAAATTTAAAGAAAATAAAAAAGTATGGTTAAGTGCAAATGAAATTAAAGCAATGATGGACTCAACATTCAAAGTAAGTTCTTCAAATTTAAGAGAATTTATAGAAGAAACATTTGGAATAAGAATGGATATAGATATGTCCCATAACAGAAATCAAATTAATTCTTTGATAAAACAAGTAACTTATACAAAAAAAGGAAAACGGACTTTTTTAAATTTGAATGAATATATAAAACTAATAAAATTAGATGATTTCAATTCATTCATAATCAACAACATAGAAAAAGACTTTAAAGTAAAAAATAGAAGAAAGTTAGAAAAAGAATTAATGTATTTACAAATAAATAGATACAAAGATACAGAACAATATAAACTTGATAACATGTTAGAATTACAATCATTTGCATATTACTTAGCTATATTAGATGTATTAGATGAAAAACTTAATTATTGGTATTCGCAACCGTTTATTCACAATACGTACGTAAAAACGAAAAATGAACATCTAAATAATTTATTAGATTTAATAAATACTCACTATGAAAATGAAAAATTAAGTAAATATAAATTCCATTCAATCGAAGATATAGAAACTACCAATCCAATTCAAAAAATATATTTCTTTTTAAGAGATATACAAGAATTAGAAAATAAAAAAGCAGATCACTATAAATAGTGACCTGTCTTTTTTATAAATTATTACGATATTTATAACTTTCTACTTTTGCTCTATTTTGCTTTTGCCAAATACCATCAATCATTTTATTAATAGCCAAAGTATTATAATTAATAGCTACATCAAACCACTCATCAGATGTTGAAATACAAGTCATCAAAAAATCAGCATAGTTATCAATTTTGTTCTCATAAATATATTCAATAATTTCCTTCATGACTGTCATTTTATCGGTCTTAGTTAATTCAAAATAGCTAGCTATATCAGCACCACCATGTCCAATAATTTCATCGATAGAATATTGAAATTTTTCTGGATTATCTAAATGCGCCATATATCTTATTAACCCTTTAGCTGAACCAACTTTTTTAGGTATAGGGGCATTTAATGGTTCTATAATTTTAATAACTTGATTATATGTAATCGGACCATCAGCACTTAGCAATATATGATAATGTTCTTTTTTAATTTCTCCATTCGGATTGAAATCTTTATT
>NZ_PGEM01000223.1 GCF_002934005.1 Cuspidothrix issatschenkoi CHARLIE-1
TCTAATAGCCGGTTAAGTGGTAATTTTTTTACCACCCCTCAACCAAATTTAAGTTTTGACGCTATGACAATTGTTGGAAATCTTAATAAAGATAATGCAGAACAATTATCAAAATTTATGAGTGTTGAGCCTCGATTTAGACTTTGGGATATTCTACAAACCAAATTCAAAGCTAAAGCACTTCAAGAAAAAGTATATATCGAATATGACAAAGTGAGAGCAGATAGTTGGGATAGACGTAATATGCGTGTTGAATTTAATCCTAATAAATTAACGTATGATGAAATGCTTTGGTTAAAACGCAATGTAATTAGCTACATGGAAGATGATGGATTTACAAGATTAGATTTGGCTTTCGATTTTGAAGAAGATTTAAGCGATTATTACACAATGACTGATAAAGCAGTTAAGAAAACTATATTTTATGGGCGTAATGGTAAACCAGAAACAAAATATTTTGGTGTACGTGATAGTGATAGATTCATTCGAATTTATAATAAAAAGCAAGAACGCAAAGATAATGCCGATATTGAAATTAATTCAGAACACTTATGGCGTGTAGAAATTGAGCTTAAAAGAAATATGGTTGATATGTGGAATAGCTGTTTTGATGATTTGCATATATTAAAACCTAATTGGACTGTACTAGAAAAAATAAAAGAGCAAGCAATGGTTTATATGTTAATTCATGAAGAAGATACATGGGGAAAACTTGAACGACATGCTAAATATAAATATAAAAACTTAATTAAAGAAATATCGCCAGTTGATTTAACTGAATTAATGAAATCGACTTTAAGAGAAAATGAAAAACAATTACAGAAACAAATTACTTTTTGGCAAAATGATTTTAGAATTTAAAATAATTTGGAGTGGTTGTTATGCTTTTTTCAGAAAGAAATTATGAACACGCAATATATAAAAAAATTGCTAGTAATATAATGAATTGTGCGGTAATTGCATGGATATTACTATTCATTTTGAATTCGATGTTTGATTGGACGTTTTTAGATTATATAAATACCTTTGTTAAAATTATATTTATAATTGGATTAATTATTGGTAGTATTCCAGACTTTTTAGAAAAAGATGGTAAAGGTATATTTTGGGATATTGTAATTATCCTAATTTTGATTTTTATATTATTTATACTTTGAATTTGAGTACATTAAATTTTATACACGAAGTGATCATAAAATTTAAAAACGAATGTGCGACCACCATTTTTGGTCGCTTGGGTTTAACGGTTTTGAACTATGAGTGGCTAGCATTTAAGCCACTCATTTTTTGCGTTAGCAAAAACATAAAGGGTCTGGGATTAATCCCAGCAAGCCGGTATTTTCAGAACGAAGTGGCTAGAAAATACGACGCTTGCCAAATCACAAAATTACTTGATAAAATCTGGCTTACCCTGTAAGCTAGATTTTATCAAGTAATGACTTTCGAAGAAAGCGTGGTGGGATTTGATGAGCGAACAAAATAACTTTATGGCTAGCGACGAAACTGTTGGGCGAAACCATAAACCCAACCGTAAGGAGCCAAAACAAATCAGTTTTCGTGTGAGCGAATCCGAATATTTAAAGTTACAACAATCAGCTGAAACTTTAAATATGAGTGTGCCTGCTTTCGTTAAGAAAAAGGCACAAGGCGCCCGATTGGTCGCACCCAAATTGGATCAAGCAACGCGACAATCGGTAGCGAAAGATTTGAGTATGTTGGGGGCAAATGCGAATCAGATTGCGAAATATTGCAACCAACATCAATATGACGCACCTAACTATCCAGCGTTAGAACGTAATATTAGTGAATTACGTGAAAGGTTAGATGAGGTATGGAACAAAATAAATTAAGAAGATGGCTGTTTGGTATTTGGATTTTAATTGTTATATCTTTAATGATCTTGATTTTATTTTTTAATTTTTCATTCCTAAAGCAATGGTGGTTTATCATCATCTGTTTCTTATTTTGTGCTTTTGGTGGCCTTTTGATTGATTATTTTATTCCTAAACAAAAAAAGGGGAATACCAATGGCAACCACTAAATTAGGCAATACCAAATCGGCAAGTCGGGCAATCAATTACGCAGAAAAGCGAGCAGAAGAAAAGAGTGGCTTAAATTGTGATATAGATTATGCGAAATCATCGTTTAAGCAAACTAGGGCGTTATATGGCAAAGAAAACGGTATTCAAGCTCATACAGTTATACAGTCATTCAAGCCTGGCGAAGTAACACCAGAACAATGTAATCAACTTGGCTTAGAACTAGCCGAAAAGATTGCACCTAATCATCAAGTGGCAATCTATACGCATACAGATAAAGAGCATGTACACAATCATATTGTAATTAATTCAATTGACCTTGAAACAGGACGCAAATATCAAAGTAATAAACAACAAAGAGATTTGGTTAAACAAGCCAATGACGATATTTGTCGAGAACATGGTTTGAGTGTGCCAGAACGAGATACGGCGAAATTGAGATACACACAAGCCGAAAAATCATTGATAGAGAAAGACCAATATTCTTGGAAAGATGATTTGAGAGAAAAAATAGAACATGCGAAAGAACATACAAGCGATTTTAAGAGCTTTTCAGAGTATTTAAAGGAATCAGGTATAGAATTTAAGGTAAGGGG
>NZ_PGEM01000026.1 GCF_002934005.1 Cuspidothrix issatschenkoi CHARLIE-1
TTAATAAATCGCCAAAACCCTTTAGGACTTACGCAAGATGTAACTGCAACCCTGATTATTTCGTAGGGGTAATTCATGTAGCTTGCTTCCCGAAGGGTATTACCCCTACTTTCGTTCTATTTTGCGTAAGTCCTGACCCTTTTTAAATAAAGGTTTCAAATTTTGCGTCGCCTAGAGTCATGGAAGAGGGTTACAGCAGATTGTTAAATCAAACTATCGCGCTCTTTTCTACGCTTCTGCGTGAGATAAAAATTAAAAAAACGGAGAGGGGGAGATTCGAACTCCCGGAAGCTTTCACCTCACCTGATTTCAAGTCAGGCGCATTCGACCACTCTGCCACCTCTCCAAATTACTTGTCAGAATTGTGAAATCCAAAAACTGACAAATAACATCATAACATATAATTACAGAATTGGCACTACTGAAGATAAAGAATTATAAAAAATTTCCTCAGTAACCACCTGGAAGTCTTTACCCACCCAAACTAAGGCAGCTTTTGTTACCTCCCCATCTTCTAGATCAACTAGAGAAAAATTCCGTAACTTGATGCCATTTTCCTCAATAATTCGGGGGACAGTGGCAGCATTTAAGTAAATTGTTCCCTCTGGACTTCTAAACACCGCCTTTCTTTCCACCTTCTTAGTATGGCGGAGTGTGCGGTGCATATGACCAAAGGTGACGAGAGAAACATTTTTCTTGAGGTTGAGACTTTGAGAAATTGCTTCCGCTAAATCAGGATCACCAAAATCACCGCCTAGAGGATGCCAATCTTTACCGCAGGGGTCTTCCGGGCGATCGCCTAAACCACTCGGTCCGTTGTGTCCTAGAAAAATAATATTGTCACAAGTAACAGTTTTTACTACTTCGACGATTTTATCTGCGGATTCTTCCAAAGTAGAGACACCATAACGTTCTTGACAAATTTCCGCAAATCTCCACTCATGACCACCCCAAGTAAAGGGACGACCACCGACGACGGTTAAATTCCACTGGGGGAAATCCAACTTACTATAACCGACGTGGGCAGATCCTAATAAATCTAGTTGTTCCTGTACTCGGTCTTCCTTCGTGCGGTCATAGGGGCATTTTTTGCGTCCCCATTCAGTGGCCGAATACCAGGCATCATGGTTGCCCATTACCGCCGCTTTAGGAATATCTAGGGAAGCGATCGCTTTTACCACTTCCACGGACTCATTCCCAAAATCACCGACAAATAGCACCAAGTCAACACCAAGCTGCTTGAGTGCTATACCGTCTTCTACTTCCCATTGATCGTGAACATCGCCAATTACAGCAATTTTGACAGGTTGTGATTGAGTTTTCTGACTGGTCATGCCACTTTAAAAAGCCGTATATCTCCAGGATATGAAAATCCACCCCATTTGGATATAAATTGCTGAGATGAATCTGCCCATATTTTTGGTAAAAACTACTATAATTAAATTCACAAGGTAATAATTTGTAATTAAAAGCAGTTACTAATTGTGTTTACAACTACACTTAATCGTCCACAACCCGATAATCTACCATTAGATTTATTTGCCGCTATTGAGGATCTAAAAACAGAACTCAATGCAGTCATATTAGCCCACTACTATCAAGATCCCGATATTCAAGATATTGCCGACTTTATTGGCGATTCCTTACAATTAGCTAGAGCCGCAGCCAATACCAAAGCCGATGTCATTGTCTTTGCTGGTGTTCACTTTATGGCAGAAACAGCCAAAATTCTCAATCCTGATAAATTGGTCTTGTTACCAGATATCAATGCCGGTTGTTCTTTAGCAGATAGTTGTCCTCCCCAAGAGTTTGCCGCATTCAAAGCCGCACACCCCGACCATTTGGTAATTTCCTATATTAACTGCTCCGCCGAAATCAAGGCCATGAGCGATATTATTTGTACCAGTTCCAACGCTGTGAAAATTGTCCAGCAAATACCTCCAAAACAGCCGATTATTTTCGCACCGGATCGCAACTTGGGACGCTATGTAATCCAACAAACCGGACGGGATATGCTGTTATGGCAAGGTAGCTGTATTGTCCATGAGACTTTTTCCGAAAAGAAAATAGTGCAGTTAAAAATTACACATCCCCAAGCGGAGGCGATCGCTCACCCCGAATGTGAAACCAGCGTCTTACGCCATGCTAGTTATATTGGCTCTACAGCCGCCTTACTCAATTATTGTCAAACCAGCCCTAGCCAAGAATTCATTGTAGCTACAGAGCCAGGAATCATTCACCAGATGCAAAAACTAGCACCAGGTAAACACTTTATTCCCGCACCTCCCCAAAGTGATTGCAACTGTAATGAATGTCCATTTATGCGGTTAAATACCCTAGAAAAATTGTATTTAGCCATGAAAAACCGCACCCCAGAAATTACCTTGCCAGAAGAAACCCGCATAGCCGCACTGCGACCCATGCAACGAATGTTGGAAATGAGTTAGGAGGCAGGGGAGCAGAGGGGGCAGTAGGGGCGAACGGCCATTCGCCCCTACAACTATAGTTTTGTCTATCAAATATTCAGTTTAGGATCGACTTTTCTCCGCTTCTTTTTGGGCGGCTTCACTAAACTTTTTATACAACTTCATTCTAATCTGTGCTTCTTGATAGCGTCCGTGACTAGGTGACACCTGACTCATTAAATCAGAAGCCCGTTGCCAAGTCGCAGCTAATTCCAACCACTGAGTTGAATTCATCGCCGTTCTACTCGCAGCAGTGGCTTGGTTAGCCAGTCGCACAGAGGCATAAAATGGATCATCCGATGGAGTAGAAACAGTTTGGCTACCAGAACTATTTAATGATTCTGGCTGTTTTCGGTGAGCTGTTGGGGAAGATTGAGAACCTAGTGGTAAAGGATTTTTGAGGGTATTACTTAACCTAATTTCCAGGAGCAAAGCCAGTAAAATCATTGAAGATAAACCAAGGACTCCTATCAATAAAGTTTTGATCGAAATTTTCCCTTGCTCTTGATTCTTTATTAAAGATTGGGGTTGCGCTAAAACAGGCTTTCTGACTTTTTTAGTAGCTTGAGTAAAATCTGGAATCAACCGCTTCCAAAAATTTGGCTGAGTGAGGATAATTTCCTGTGACCATAGCAATTGATTTTCTGGGTCGCGGTGAATTTCCTCTAACCAGAGTAGTTGTTCTTCGCGCACAATTCGACTATTGACATTAACTCGGCGAATGTGGCGCGGGGTCAGGGACTCCAACATTTCCTGAATTTTTGGTACTAAAATAGATTGCTCCAGTTGTTCCAAGGTAGCTGCTTCACACAAAAGTTCTAATACACCATCGGCAAAAACGGCTCTAGTTCTAACGCCAGACAAAACTAGGTTTTCGTTTAAGACTTGAATAATAGCGGCAACGCTGCCCTGGCGGGCTTGCCAAATGATATCATTTATCCGATCTGCCATGTGATTTTTACTAATAGCTATTACAGACCTGTGAATTAACTTAACCTAAATTTATAGTTATCTGAATTTAAGCTGGTAATTGATAATTGGTAACTGGTAATTGATAATAATAAATTGGTCAATAATATTACCTCTTAAATCTACAGAAAAGATATTGGTAAATATAGGACTCCGCCATAATTTCTGAAAAATACACCAGAATTAAGGAGTCAAAATTCAGGATTCTTGACTGTACTGACGCTGAGTCAAAATGACACCATTGCGTTAACTTCGTGTAACCCTTATTATTAGAATATAAGATCATCTAACCCAGGTAGTGCAAAATTTTTGGGGTACTGTTTTTAGTATTTTGATATTATCTAAATTAATAAAGTGATTTTTGGGACGTTGACAGTAAGGACGAGAGCAATAGACTTCCATATTATTTGTTAGTCAGTAATCATAAGTCACCAGCCATTAGCAATTTATCGTTAACTAGGGTTTGCTGAAAAAGTCTTTTCGTGAGGGCTAGGAGTCACCGAGTCACCGAGTCACCGAGGAAGAATTAGGAGGAGATAAGAATAGTCTCGAATCTGAGAAAGTGATAGGTTTTTAATGGTTTCAATGCTTATTCCTTGCACCTAATTCACTTTTTTAAGCCTGAAACTCTTAATATATCTAGGTTTTTGGTTTATTCAGCAAGCCCTAACTAATGACTTTTGACTAATAATAAAAGAACTTAACTTTCATTAGCAGAGTTAGGCATTGCTACATCCAGTGTAGTTATTGGTAGATTCATTTTGGCAATTTTCAACATATCCTGAGTCCAATTAGGATTAGCAAACTGAGGTAATATCTCTTGGCTAAAGGCTTCTGCTGCTTTAGATCTATAGCGGTTGGGGTTAAAAATTAACCAAAGTGTTCGTTTGACAACAACGCCTTCGATGGGCATACAGTGAAGAACGCCCATTTGTAATTCTTTAGCGATCGCTGAAGTTGAGACAAAGGCCGCCCCTAGACCCGACTGCACAGCATTTTTAATAGCTTCAATGGAATTTAGTTCCATTTCAAACTTAAAGCGCCGGGTATCAATATCACAGCGAGCCAGAACTTGATCAATGACTTTGCGGATAGTTGATTGGGAGTCTAGAGCTATAAATTGTAATTTATATAGGTCTTCTTTTTGAATTGTTTCTAATTTGGTGAAGGGATGGGACGTAGGTAAAATCAGCGCCAATTCATCCTCAGCATAGGGAACAGTTTCTAAAGATTCCGCTAATTCGGCGGGAATTTCACCGCCAATAATTGCCAGATCAACCTGACCATTGGATACACTCCAAGCCGTGCGCCGGGTGGAATGGACGTGCAATTGCACGGCTACATCTGGATATTTTTGCCGGAATAAACCGATCATTTTCGGCAACAGATAAGTACCAGTGGTTTGGGATGCACCGACAATTAATGTCCCACCCTGAAGATTTTGCAGGTCTTCAATAGCGCGACAGGTTTCCTGGCACAAACTGAGGATTTTTTCCCCATAGTTGAGGAGGAGATGCCCAGCTTCAGTTAATTGAGCGCGACGGCCTCCTCTATCGAATAGAGGAACATCCAGTTGCCGTTCCAGGTTTTGAACTTGCAAACTGACAGCCGGTTGGGAGACGTAAAGGCTATCAGCAGCACGTTTAAAACTCCCTTCTTGGGCGATCGCTTTGAGAATACGTAACTGATCTAATGTAAAAGGAAGGTCAGACATAAGACTTAACCTAGAAACGGGGAAAGAGAAACTTTAAAAATAAATCAAGGGAATAGCTTTGTGACTAAAAATGATTTAGGCGCAAGGTCTATTTGAAGAACTATCTAAAAGACATACCACAACATCTTGACAAAAATTATCCTGTGTATAATCTGTTAAAAGTCAAGATGTTTACCTATAGTAGCCTCTTGGCATTGGAATTTTGTATTGAGTTGTATCTATGATCCCCAATCCTTGGTTTACCTCCAGTCATTTTGTCATGCTAGGGTTACAGTTAATTTTTGCGATCGCTCATAGCGGCGGGGCTGCTTTGCGTCCTTGGGCGGAAAAATATATTGGACCAAGACTTTATCGCATCATTTTTGCCTTAATTAGCCTACCCTTAGCAGCGCTATTAATTATCTACTTTTTTAATCACCGTTATGATGGCTGGCAACTTTGGCAGGTACAAAGTATACCAGGCGTGGGAACATTAGTTTGGGTACTATCAGCGATATCTTTTTTCTTTTTATATCCTGCTACCTTCAATCTACTAGAAATTGCGGCTATTCAAAAGCCCCAAGTTCACCTTTATGAAACAGGTATTATCCGTATTACCCGTCATCCGCAAATGGTAGGACAGGTAATTTGGTGTGTGGCTCATACCCTGTGGTTAGGTACTAGCTTTACCCTTGTTACCTCTATCGGTTTAGTATTACATCACCTGTTTGGAGTATGGCATGGCGATCGCCGTTTAAGCCAACGCTATGGAGAAGCTTTTGCACTAGTCAAACAACGGACTTCCATTATTCCCTTTCAAGCAATGATTGATGGCCGTCAATCCCTAAACTGGCAAGAATTTCTGCGTCCTGCTTATTTAGGGGTTGCTATTTTCATCGGTTTATTATGGTGGTCTCACCCCTTGTTATTAACCGCAACAAGTAGGATAATGTGGTAGTTTAGTCTGATCCCCAAGATCAACAAAAAATATCAATTTAATAAAACTTTGTGCTGATCACTTGCTACCAAAACAATGTACGATAAACTCAACCATCTATCATCGGACTATCTTCCAACCTGAGAGAAGAAAATAATTTCTCCATCAAGCTATAGGTATAACTTACGCACTTAGATTCACAAGTAGTTATCTATATTGGTGGATACAAAAAACGACAGCATTCAATCTTCAGCAGTCAGCCATAGACCCAAAACACAAATACCAGCTTGTAAATTTCTCTCATGAACAATGATGGAATTAGGCAAAATTGTGATTTTAGGACAAACCTATCTATAGATAAAAGCTGATTACTGATAGCTGAATGCTTAATTTCTCCAGACTATTAGTCACAAGTAATTGGGATTTGAAATGTCAAAAAGCCAGCGCGACATACACGGTGGCTCTTTTGTCAGCAGGAAAACATCAAAATCCTCAATCAAAAATCTAAAACTCAAAGTGGTATAACTTGCCAATTTGCTCCTGCTGACAGCTAATTTTGATATAAAAACCTTATAATCCAAGAGGTGTCATGGTGTTGTCGGTTAGTGAACGGACATTTATTCAAGAAGTTTTAGAATCTCCAGTTCCCGTTTTAGTTAATTTTGAAGCACCTTGGTGTAGTCTTTGCCGCATCATTCACCCACTGTTACTGCAATTTCAAAACCAATGTAGTGATGAAATTAAGCTAGTAGGAGTTAATGCTGATCAAAATTTCAAGCTTTCAAATACTTATAGACTGACATCATTACCAACTTTGCTGTTGATAGAAAAAGGTATTGTTAAACAAAGGCTAGAGGGTTTTCGCAGTCGAGATGACCTACGGTTAGCCTTAGAAGCAATTAAACTTACCTATACAAGTCACGAGAAAATAGATATACCAGGAGTCAGGAGTCAGGAGTCAGGAGTCACCGAGTCAGGAGTCAGGAGTCACCAAGTCAGGAGTCACCGAGTCAGGAGTTAAGGAGAGCAGGGCAGCAGGGGAGAAGATTTTTTCTGCTGACAAATGACAACTAAACAAATATAAAACCATGATTAACACTACACCCAAAGGGTATAGGGTAGGGTATTTTATCCTCAAGGGTGTGTGTCACAATTATGAGCAGTTCTGAAAATTTTCAGTTAACTGAAGTTTGAAGCGGGAAAATTCAAGCTAACTTGAAGGTATTGGGCTATCAGAAGCAGTGGAGATTAGTAAATAATTTCTAGTCCTTAATCCCAAATACAAACCCTCACCCCATTGAATTTTCATTTTTTCATCGTCTCATTTGTTTGTACAGAATTCTAAAAGTAGGCGTTAGTGATGGAAGTAATCTATCAGTATGCCTGGCTGATTCCAGTATTACCTCTCTTGGGAGCAATGCTAGTCGGTCTAGGGCTAATCTCGATAAATCAGGTGACAAATCGCCTGCGACAATTAAATGCTGTAGTCATTATCTCCCTCATGGGAGCTTCTATGGCACTGTCTTTGGCCTTGCTGTGGAGTCAATTTCAAGGCCATGCGCCTTATCTTTGGACATTGGAATGGGCAGCAGCAGGTAATTTTCATCTGACGATGGGCTACACTATTGACCACTTGACAGCCCTAATGCTGGTAATTGTCACAACAGTAGCTGTTTTGGTGATGATTTACACCGATGGCTATATGGCGCATGACCCAGGTTACGTGCGGTTTTACGCCTATCTCAGTTTGTTTGGCTCTTCAATGTTGGGTCTGGTGGTCAGCCCCAATTTAGTACAAGTTTACATTTTCTGGGAATTGGTGGGGATGTGTTCCTACCTCCTGGTTGGCTTTTGGTATGACCGCAAAGCGGCGGCGGATGCTTGTCAAAAGGCATTTGTGACAAACAGAGTGGGTGACTTCGGGTTACTATTGGGGATTTTGGGGCTGTTCTGGGCCACAGGCAGCTTTGATTTTATGGTTATGGGCGATCGCCTATCCAACCTAGTAGAAACCGGTTCTATTAGCAATTTCCTGGCCATTCTGTTGGCAATTCTCGTCTTCCTGGGACCCGTTGCTAAATCTGCCCAATTCCCCCTCCATGTTTGGCTACCAGACGCAATGGAAGGTCCCACACCCATTTCCGCCCTGATCCACGCAGCGACAATGGTGGCGGCGGGTGTATTCCTCATTGCCCGAATGTATCCAGTGTTTGAAAATGTCCCAGCAGCAATGAATGTAATTGCTTTTACCGGTGCATTTACGGCGTTTTTGGGGGCAACTATCGCCATTACCCAAAATGACATTAAAAAGGGTTTGGCTTATTCCACCATTTCCCAACTTGGTTACATGGTGATGGCTATGGGTGTGGGTGCTTACAGTGCGGGATTATTTCACCTCATGACCCACGCTTATTTTAAAGCAATGTTATTCTTGGGTTCTGGTTCGGTAATTCATGGTATGGAAGCAGTTGTTGGTCATGATCCTGTATTAGCGCAAGATATGCGTTTAATGGGCGGACTGCGGAAATATATGCCCGTGACCGGCTTCACATTTTTGATTGGTTGCTTGGCCATTGCGGGGATTCCTCCCTTTGCTGGTTTCTGGTCAAAAGATGAAATTCTCGGCGCTGCTTTTGCTGCTAACCCTTTCCTGTGGTTTATTGGTTGGCTAACAGCAGGAATTACAGCTTTTTATATGTTTAGAATGTATTTCTCAACATTTGAAGGTAAATTCCGGGGCAATGACGAGAAAATCAAAACCCAACTCAAAAATGCGGCTGCTGCTTTGGCTGAAAAATCAGGGACAGCCGAACTAGCTCCTAATTTTGGTCCTGGGGCGATGAAAAAGGGAGAATTAGAAAGTCACTCCCATGACTCCCACAGCCATGAGCCTCATGAGTCTCCTTGGACGATGAGTTTACCATTGGTGGTTTTGGCTATTCCTTCCATGTTGATTGGTTTGGTGGGTACTCCCTACGCCAATTATTTTGAGCAGTTTATCTTTCCTCCTAGCGAAACTTTAGGGTCAGTTATGGAAAAGGCGGCGGAATTTGACCCCCATGAGTTTTATGTGATGGCGGGTAGTTCTGTGGTGGTTTCTGTGATTGGGATTACTTTGGCGGTGCTGATGTATTTGGCTCGCAAAATTGATCCTAGTGCGATCGCTAAAAACATTCAACCGCTATACGATCTATCTTTGAACAAGTGGTACTTTGATGATATTTATCATCGTGTGTTTGTTCTCGGTTTGCGTCGTGTGGCTAGACAAGTTATGGAAGTTGATTTCCGCGTTGTTGACGGCGCTGTTAATCTCACGGGTTTCTTTACTCTTGTCAGTGGTGAAGGTTTGAAATACCTGGAAAGCGGTCGGGTTCAATTCTATGCCTTGATCGTTTTTGGGGCTGTTTTGGGCTTGGTGATCGTTTTTGGTGTTACCTAATTTTAATGGGGGCGGTTTGTCCGCCCCTGGACTGTTTTTTAACAGAGAATATACTAGCTTCTGCTTGAGGAAAATTCTACAATCATTAGTTTCAGAGCAGACTAACTAATTAAATACCTTGCACAAAATTAATAAATCCATTAATTTATCTTCTATCATCCGCGTCTATCTGCGTTCAATTATTATTGATATATCAACCATCCTGTAAATCCTGTAATCCTGGACATCCTGATTCAGACAAAATAAGTTATCATTAATTAAGATTACAAAATAATTCATGTATTGTCAAAATATAAACTTCTCACGTCATGCTATCCAACAAATGTTTTATCGTCGCATTAGTAAAAAAGAAGTAGAAACTGTAATTGCTTATGGACAAATAATAGAAGAAAATCCTGATGATACACCATACCCCAGTTATTTAATATTAGATTTTGTAGAAGGTAAACCGATTCATGTTGTATTTTCCTATGATGAAGCTACAGATACAGGATATGTGGTAACAGCTTATATTCCTGATGCTAATATTTGGTTAGATGGTTTTACAACTAGGAGACAAAAATAATGAAATGCGTAATTTGTAAACATGGAGAAACTAAACCCGGTTTAGTCACTGTCACCTTAGAAAGAGATGAATGTATTATTGTCTTAAAAAAAGTTCCCGCAGAAATTTGTGATAACTGTGGTGAATATTATTTAAGTGATGCAGTTACCGAACAAGTTTTAGACAAAGCAGAATTAGCAATTACTAAAGGAGCAGAATTAGAAATTATTAGATATGCAGCTTAAATTTTTAAAATATATGACTACTCAAATTAATGCTCCTCCTGCTGTTGATTATGCACCTTGAGGAATTACAAGGGGAATTAATAGCTATGCAAGAATTAACGATTGAGGAATTATTAAATATTACCTAATGATTAATGATGGATATTTTTTGGGTTTTTTATTTCGCGCAATCTCTCTTAGAGATCCCGAAGGGTAGACGCAAAGTAAGAAAAGTATCATAAAATATATGTAGGACAAATAGCAGAATAAATTATGAATGCTTACAAGACTTATATCACCATTGAAAACCCTAAGCAGGTGGTTTTGTCTGATTTACCTTTTCAGGTTGGACAGCGTGTGGAGATTATTGTTTTAGCTGAAGATAACCCGCAGGATACAATTAGTAATAAATTGCGGAATTTATTTGATAAAACTCAGGCTATTCCTGGTGTGGAACAGGTTACAGATGAGGAAATAGCGGCAGAAATTGAAGCTTATCGGCGTGGGGAATGAAATTTATTATTGATACTAATGTTTTAGTTTCTGCTATTCTCAAGGGGAGAGAACCAAGGGAAGTTATTCAATTTGTTGTGGATAGTCCTAATTGTGAGTGGGTTGTTTCTGAGGAAATTTTAGCAGAGTATCAGGATGTATTAAGTCGGAAGAAGTTTAAGTTGACTGATGAAGTCAGAAAAGAATGGTTAGATATTATAGATTTGGTGACTACATTAGTTGATGTTCGGGTAACAATAGATTACTATTAACTTTCCCATGACGCTCATCTTGAACTTTTCCAATACGATAACCTTTCAGGGGACAAATTTTTGCAGCTTGACGGCCTAAGCTGTTTGCATCTCGTTCAAAAACTTTAATCCGATTCAGATTACAGTAACCACGAACAGTGCTGTAATCAGATGCTCCACTTAAAGCATCAAATTTTATTTCTAATACCTCTGTACGTTGTTTATGTTCACTTATATCAGCCACACCCTACTGTCTGAATCAGGATTTCCAGGATTTAAAGATGTTCAAGATGAATAAAAAACTCATCCTTAGAACCTGAAATATCCCCAGATAAATATTCATAAAAAATCCTGCTAATCCTCTAATCCTGGGTATCCTGATTCTGACCAGGTGAGAGAATACTTTCCCCACCTCCCCATTTAGTTTTGCCAGAGGTCTGTGCTTGGGATAAATTAGGAGAATCCATAGTTGGTGGCTTATCATCTGTAAAGATATTTTTTATCAACTTTATTTTTAACACTTCGCCTAAATAACAGCCGATGTCGCCAAATCAAGTAACCCAACCACCAGAGAAAATCTATTTACCCCGTACCAGCGAGTCAGAAACATTAAAAAAGATTCGCCATACTGCTTCCCACGTCATGGCCATGGCCGTACAAAAGCTGTTTCCCAAGGCGCAAGTTACCATTGGTCCGTGGATTGAAAATGGTTTTTATTATGACTTCGATAGTCCAGAACCCTTTAGCGATAAGGATTTAAAAGCCATCCAAAAAGAGATGGTGAAAATTATTAACCGCAAACTGCCAGTTATTCGGGAAGAAGTCAGCCGCGAGGAAGCAAAAAAGAGAATTGAAGCAATCAATGAACCTTATAAACTAGAAATTCTTGCAGATATTAAACAAGAACCCATTACCATTTATCATTTAGGTGAAGAATGGTGGGATTTGTGCGCTGGGCCCCACCTGGAAAACACCAGGGAAATCAACCCCAAAGCCATAGAATTAGAAAGCGTAGCTGGTGCTTATTGGCGCGGAGATGAAACCAAAGCCCAATTACAGCGTATTTATGCTACCGCTTGGGAAACTCCCGAACAGTTAGCAGAACATAAACGCCGCAAAGAAGAAGCATTAAGACGTGACCATCGCAAACTGGGTAAAGAATTAGGTTTATTTGTTTTCTCCGACTCTGTAGGTCCTGGTTTACCGCTTTGGACTCCCAAGGGTACTTTATTACGAAGCATTTTAGAAGACTTCCTAAAAAAAGAACAATTAAAACGGGGTTACTTACCTGTTGTTAGTCCCCATATTGCCAGAGTTGATTTATTTAAAACATCGGGACATTGGCAAAAATACAAGGAAGATATGTTTCCTTTAATGGCTGAAGATGAGGAAGCAAAAGCTATGGAACAGGGTTTTGTTCTCAAACCGATGAACTGCCCATTTCATATTCAAATATACAAGAGTGAATTACGATCCTATCGAGAATTACCGATGCGATTGGCAGAATTTGGCACAGTTTACCGCTATGAAAAATCTGGAGAATTAGGAGGTTTAACTAGAGTTCGTGGTTTTACTGTTGATGATTCTCACTTGTTTGTCACTCCTGAACAATTAGATCAGGAATTTCTCAATGTTGTAGATTTAATTTTGACTGTATTTAGAAGTCTACAACTCAAGAATTTTAAAGCGAGATTGAGCTTCCGTGATCCAGCCAGTGATAAATATATTGGTGGGGATGAAGTTTGGGATAAAGCAGAAGGTGCGATTCGTCGCGCTGTGCAACAATTGGGAATGGATCATTTTGAAGGTATTGGGGAAGCGGCTTTTTATGGTCCAAAACTGGATTTTATCTTCAGTGATGCGTTAGATAGAGAATGGCAATTAGGAACGGTGCAGGTAGATTATAATTTACCTGAACGCTTTGATTTAGAATATGTGGCTGAGGACGGTGCGCGTAAACGTCCGGTAATGATTCACCGCGCACCCTTTGGATCTTTAGAAAGATTAATAGGGATTTTAATTGAAGAGTATGCGGGTGATTTTCCCCTGTGGTTAGCACCAATACAAATCAGATTATTACCTGTGGGTGATCTGCAATTAGACTTTACCAAAGAAGTGGCTGGGAAAATGGTGGCTTTGGGAATTCGTGCAGAAGTTGATTTAAGTGGCGATCGCCTGGGTAAATTGATTCGCAACGCCGAAAAAGATAAAATACCCGTGATGGCCGTAGTAGGTGCGAAGGAAGTAGAAACCAATTCTTTAAGTATTCGTACCCGCGCTTCTGGGGAATTGGGAGCGATATCTGTAGGTGAAGTTGTGAGTAAAATACAGGAAGCAATTTCTAATTTTAGCAATTTCTAAAACTTCTAAAAAACCAGGCTGGGTAATTCCCAGCCTATAAAATTCAGATATCAATAATTAATGGAGATGGCTTACTCATCAATCTTGACGAGAAAATGCTGAATATTCGTTTAGCTTATATAGATGCTCCCGAATATAATCAAGAGTATGGGTTAAACTCAAAAAACTGGCTAGAAAATCTATTTTTAAACACATCTTCTGTAGTAAATTTCAGAATAATTGATTTTGACGAAAAACACAAGCGAACTATAGCTGATGTTTTCATAAATGGTTATTCATTAAGCTGGTTGATGGTAGTAACAGGTAATGCTTGGGCTTATTATGATTTTCTGACTGATGAAATAGAACCGTGTTATTTAGAGGCTCAATACTTTGCTAGAAAATATAGATTAGGGTTATGGACTAACAACTTGTTTTCTACTCCACCTTGGATTTATAGAGCAGAAGAAAAGGGAGCAAAAATTAGTCTTCCTATAGAACCTAATCATACAATAATAGCATTACTTGAATCGGGATTAGAAAAAAATGAAAATATTAAAGAGGAAACTATAGCAAGAACTAATCAGAGTCAACATAATTATACTTACTGTCCAATGCGATATTATGAACAGGTTTACATAGATCAAATAAAATATGCCGACATAATGTTTAGTGGTGTCAATTGGGACATAAAAACTGGCTATAATGGTTTAGAAGGAGACGAAGTGAACATACCTTTCTTTCAACTGGCATTTAAAGCATCTCAAGGTGATGACGAAGCAGCTTATAACTTTGAGTCTTGGAAGAGAGGTTTATATAAAGCTATTGGTAAAGTACATCTACCAGGAGATTTTGAAAAAAGACTAACCCAAGAATGGGTAGATGCTTTTATTATTAGAGTAGAAAATTGGATTAATGAAACTTGTATGTGATAGAATTTCACCAACCTACAAATTTTGTGAATATTATCATCTGAATTTTGGAGTAACAAATGTTAAATCTTGAGTATCTTACCAATGCAGAAGGTAATAAAATTGCTGTGGTAATTCCTATTGATATTTGGAGAAAGTTACTACCAACAGAGGATACTTCTGAAGTTGAATTAACTGAAGCAATGGATAGAATAGAAACTTACAGAAATATGATTCGCAATGCCCTTAAATCTTATCTCGATATTTCCTATGCTAATGCTAATATCCGTAATCGAGCAGCATTTGATTCAGAAAGCGACCAATATTTGATTATTTCTGAAGGTTGGGCAGAAAAAAAACACTTACATAGTTGTTTAATTCATATTGAGATAATTAACGGTAAAGTTTGGATTCAATGTGATAATACAGAATATGGTGTTGCTAATGAATTAATGCAATCCGGTATTCCTAAAGAAGATATTGTTTTAGGATTTCATGAACCGAATGTTAGACAATATACAGGATTTGCAGTAGCTTAAAAATCATCACCATAAAACTATGACATAATTGCCCTCAATAGACATCATTTCTGATCTTTAGGCTAGATGATGCCAGAAAAGGTTACAAATAAAGAAAGAAAAGAATCTTTATATAATCAATGCCGTTTACCAGTGCAATCAACTTGAGTATTCCCTTATTGGCCACTGCCACAGAAACAGCAGACAGTTCTATGGTCTTAGCTGCCGTATTACTGAGTTTAGTCGTTATTTACTTTGCCAGCAAACTTGGGGGAGAATTATCCAATAAAGTCGGTTTGCCCCCTGTATTGGGCGAACTGGTGGGGGGTGTCCTTGTCGGTGTATCCGTGCTGCATTTGCTAGTATTTCCTGAAGGTGGTACAGACACTAGCAATTCTCTAATCATGTACTTCCTGCAAACTACCGCAGGCTTAACTCCAGAAGCCACTCCCCAGGTATTTGCCGCCCAGTCAGAAGTAATTTCCATTTTATCGGAATTGGGCGTGATCATCCTCCTCTTTGAAATTGGCTTGGAGTCCAACCTCAAAGACCTGATGGCCGTAGGTATTCAAGCCTTCGTAGTTGCCAGCGCGGGAGTTATAGTCCCCTTTGCCGCCGGCACAGTGGGGTTAATGACTATCTTTGGTATCAGCGCCATACCCGCAATTTTTGCTGGTGCAGCCTTAACAGCTACCAGTATTGGTATTACCTCCAAAGTCCTTTCCGAAATAGGCAGATTAAATTCCAAAGAAGGGCAAATTATTCTCGGTGCAGCCGTGATTGATGACATCCTGGGAATTATTGTTCTGGCAGTAGTTGGTAGTTTAGCTAAAGATGGTGTAGTAGATGTCGGTAACGTTATTTATCTGATCATTAGTGCCAGCGTTTTTCTCATTGGTGCGATTGTTTTAGGTAATGTATTTAATAAATCATTTGTAGCGATCGCAGATAAACTCAAAACTAGAGGCGAATTAGTCATCCCTGCCTTTATTTTCGCCTTTATCATGGCTTATTTAGCCTCCGTCATCCATTTAGAAGCCATTCTTGGTGCTTTTGCGGCAGGTTTAGTTCTGGAAGAAACCGATAAACGGAAAGAACTACAAAAGCAAGTGATCCCTATTGCTGATATGCTAGTTCCAGTCTTCTTTGTCACCGTTGGCGCAAAAACTGATTTAGGAGTCTTAAATCCAGCCATTCCCACTAATCAGGAAGGCTTAATCATGGCAATTTTCCTGATTATAGTCGCCATCATCGGTAAAGTAGTTACAGGCTTGACAGTATTTGGTCAACCAGGAATCAACCGCTTGGCTATTGGTGTGGGAATGATTCCCAGAGGTGAAGTAGGCTTAATATTTGCCGGTGTAGGTGCAGCTAGTGGTGTTCTTTCTAAACCATTAGGAGCAGCAATTATTATGATGGTTATTCTCACCACATTTATTGCTCCTCCCCTGTTAAGATTGGTATTCCCAGACTCGGACACCGCCACAAATTTAGACAATAATCTTGGAGAATCACTAGCAGCAGAACCACCACAGACTCTAATCACCACAAAAGATGATTAAAGCAGAATTCAGGAGTAAAACTGACTTTGTCTATCGGTTTCAATTTAGATTCTCTATCCTTCGGCAGTTGGACAGGCTCACTAACTACTGACACTCACGGAAGCCCGATGGATATATCTTCAATCTGTTGTAATAGGTTCCAAATCAATGTAAATTCCCAGTAGAATCAACACAACATACAGCAAAATTGGATAACTCAGGAGATTAGAGGAAACCAATCTTTTCTAATCTCCGTCTTCTTGGATAAGTTCTTAAATCTTGAAATTGCAAATTCACACAACACCCAACAAAGTAGAAAACACAATCTCATTCATAGATGACTCCTATATACTTTACAGTCAGAATTCAGATAAGGCAAAAAGATCCCCGACTTCTGTGATCAATTTATCATTTATGGACACAATCAATGAAAGAAGTCGGGGATCTGGGCATGAGCGAGTGCCATATCTGGATACTTACAATTTACACAGTTTTCCTACCTTGGTTATTTTTAGTAAGTAGGTTGGCGTTAAAAATTGTCGTTGGGGCAAGGGAACGGGTAACAGGGAACACCGAAGGGAGTTTTGGGCGATTTTACTTTTCTCGGTTCACCTACTTAGTAAACCTAATAATGATTTTGATTCTTATATTTTTTGAATACAGTTTTTATACAGTCACTACTTTGCTACAACTAATTGGAGGCGACATCCCGCCAATTTGTCTGATTAATTGACAGAGGTGGGAATTTTTCGTATATATATCTATATAATAATTGCATCTTTTATAATTAATCAATTTAGCTTAGGATGAAAAATTAAAATCTTGCCTATTACCAACTCTAATATCCTTAAAAAAAGGAACTAATTTACTCAAATTACATCAGGAGAAAAATTGTGAAATCATACTGGTTATTACCCGCTACTTTTGGCACTGTCCTCATGCTATCCTCCCCAGCGTTAGCTGCTAAATTGGAATCTTGGCGATTTGATCGCAATCAAAACCTATTAGAAATTAATACAAGTGGCGGTGTACAACCAAAAGCCCAACTCATTTTTAATCCCACGCGGTTAGTAATTGATTTACGAGGTGTACAATTCAGACGTTCCCAAATAACTCAACAAATAGGAGGAGGAATTAAAGAAATTCGTTTAGGTCAATTTGATAGACAAACCACCCGCATAGTAGTAGAATTTAATCCTGGTTATAACGTAGATCCTAAACAAATTAAATTTGTCGCTAAACAAGCTAATCGTTGGGTTGTACAATTACCAAATTTAGAAAATAATTTAAACTCATCTGTTGTTAACAACAATTTAGTTAAGATAGATCCTACAGATTCTTCAGCCAAACCAGAATTTTCCCCCATAGCTGCTAACCCCAGAGAAGCAACACAAGTAGAAAATTTACAAGTTACTAGTGATGGCTTTTTTCTGCGTACTAACGGAGCAAAACCTCAAACTAGAATCATTAGAAGCCGTGATAAAAAGTTAATTTTTTTAGATATTCTTGGTGCTACTTTAGCCCCCAATTTAAATCAGGGAAATTTAGTAGTTAATAAATATGGTGTCGAGCGTGTTGACTTTACCCAATTACGGACAAAACCAGCATCTGTTCGTCTCACATTCAAAGTAGATGAAGATGAGCCCGAATGGCGAGTTACACCCAGTAGAAATGGTTTAGTTATACTACCTTCACGGCGTAGTTTTAATTCACCAGAAAATGAGAATTTTCCCGCCACTAGAATCAATAATAGCTCTCCAGCTACCATTCAAGCTGTAGAAATTGTTGATAATGGCACAAAATTACTAATTCGTGCTGATCAACCAATATCCGCTACCAGTAGCAATTGGGATCGGAACTCTGGGTTCTTTCGCATTACTATTCCCAATGCTAAATTAGCTAATCAAGTTAAAGGCCCAGTTTTTGATACCAATAGTCCTATTCTCCGACTGCGTTTACAACCCCAACCGCCAAATACTGTAGTTATCCTAGTTCAAGTAGCATCAGGTGTTAACATAGGGGCACTCAACCAAGACGGAGATCAACTTTTATCTCTGTCACTGCAACGATATCGCCAAATTAGGCCACCCATAGGTTTACCGCCCATATTCCCACCTAACCCAGAATTACCTGATCTCAATCCCTCACAACCACAAATAAGACTGCGACGCCCAGTTCCCAAAGGTAAATTAGTAGTGATGATTGATCCTGGACATGGTGGCCAAGATCCAGGCGCAATTGGTATCGGTGGAGTCAGAGAAAAGGATATTATTCTACCGATTGGGCAAAGAGTTGCAGATATTTTAGAACTCAATGGTATCCAAGTAATTATGACTAGAGACTCTGACTACTTTGTCAGCTTACCAGGAAGAGTAGCCATGGCAGAACGGGCTAATGCGGATGTATTTGTCAGTATCCACGCTAACTCCGCAGGTGCGAATCGTCCAGAAGTTAGCGGCTTAGAAACCTATCATTATGAAAGTGGTTTAACACTAGCGCGAATTGTCCATAGTAAAATTCTGCAAAGTCTCAATGTCCGTGACAGAAACGTCAGAAAAGCCAGATTTTATGTTCTCCGCAAAACTTCTATGCCATCAATTTTAGTAGAAACAGGTTTCATAACCGGTAGAGAAGATGTTGCTAACCTGACAAATTCAACCTATCAAAATCAAATGGCAGAAGCGATCGCCCAAGGCATAATTCAGTATTTAAGATCCAGATAACCAGTAATTCTCAATACTTACTACATCATTAATCCTAGAAAAATAAATTTGTTGACAAAACCTCTTGACAAACTGGGAACACTAATAATCAATATGCTAGAATTCTACGCCATTAGTCTTATCTTACTACCAACACCAAAATCTTTTACTTGAGCAAAGTTATGGTCGTGATGGAATGAGGATTAGCCAAGATGTTGAGATATTGACAAATTCCATAAATGCAACTGGAGGAGAAAAGATTGTGAAATTACATTGGTTAATACCTAGCACTTTTGGAACAGTCATCATGCTATCTGCCCCTGCTTGGGCGGCAAAACTAGAATCTTGGCGCTTTGATCCAAATCAAAATCGGCTGGAAATTAGGACATCCAGCGCAGTCCAACCCGAAGCCAAACTTATTTTTAACCCGACTCGGTTAGTGATTGATTTACCCAATACTAAATTTGGTCGTCCACAGTTGAGTAAACAAGTTGGTGGCAAAATTCGCGTCATTCGCATCGGCCAATTTGACGAGAAAACAACCCGCCTTGTAGTTGAACTAGCTTCTGGTTATACATTAAATCCTCAGCAGATCAAATTTATTCCCAATACAGGTAAACGTTGGATAGTCGAACTCCCAGAACCAGAAATTTCTAGTGGAGAATCAGGAACAACATTATCACCTTCATCATCCGATGAATCATCGCAAACCGCACCTTCCCCCAGAAATATTTACAACGTAGTTAGAAGCAATCTAATTCCGCCATCTAGGAGACAACAACCATCCCCAGGCATAGTTCAAATTAATCAATTCCGAGTTACAGGTGATGGGTTTTTCATCAGTACCAGTGGTGGTAATCCCCAATTACAGGTTAACAGCAGTCCAGATAATCGCTCTGTCAATATTGATATCATTGGTGCAGCTTTATCACCCAATCTCCAACAACGGGATATATTAGTTAATCGCTATGGTGTCCGTCGTATTCAGTTTAGTCAATTATCCAGTCGTCCTACTGCTGTACGTATGACTTTGCAGTTAAACAGCACCAATGGTAACTGGCAAGCTGTTACTAGGGGTGAAAGTGGTTTTGTCGTCACTCCTGATCATTGGACAAGGTTATCTAATGATGATCAATCCCCCCTAGCATCAGTCAACGACTCTCCAGCGATGATTCAATCTGTAGAAGTAGGTGGCAATGGCACACAGTTACTAATTAAAGCCAATAAAGCCATCTCTGGTAACAGTAGTTGGGATAGAAACTCCGGTCTATTTCGCATCACCATTCCCCATGCTAAATTAGCCAATCAAATTCAAGGACCCACCTTTGGTGCTAATAGTCCTATTCTCAAAGTCCGTCTTCAACCCCAAGCTCCTGATACTATTGTTATTTTGCTCCAACCTGCTGCCAACGTTAAGTTTGGCATCCTTAATCAGGTTACATCTGGGTTATTAGCTCTACAACTACAACCCACATTGCGCCCTCTAGGGTCTTTGATTACACCCCCTAAACTACCTATCCCACGATTGGATAGTCCTAGTTTTACTTTAGATTCTCCCTCAACTAAACTCCAGACCCCTTTACCATTACCTAAAGGCAAAGTTCTAGTCGTGATTGATCCTGGCCATGGCGGTAAGGATTCTGGCGCTCCTGGACTGGGTGGTTTACTAGAAAAAGATGTAGTTCTGCCTATTGGCACGCAATTAGGAAAAATTTTAGAGCAAAATGGTGTGCAAACTGTTCTCACCCGTGATGCTGACTTCTTTGTAGAACTACCAGGACGAGTAGAGATAAGCAAACGTGTAAATGCTACTTTATTTGTCAGTATTCATGCTAATTCTGTAGATAACCGCCCTGATGTCAATGGATTAGAAGTTTATTATTATGACAGTGGTTATGGTTTGGCTGAAAATGTTCGCCAAGCTATTCTGGCAGATATTACTACCCTGAATAATCGAGGTACTCGTAAGGCTAGATTTTATGTACTCAGAAAAAATACTATTCCTGCTATTTTAGTAGAAACAGGCTATATGACTGGTCAAGAAGATAATCCCCGCTTGGGATCTAGAGATTATCAAAATCGCATGGCTGAAGCGATCGCCCATGGTGTTCTAAATTATTTAAAACAAAGATAATATTTGTTAGTTGTCAGTTGTTGATTGTTGTTTTCTAACCACTGACCACTGACCACTGACCACTAAACACTGGCCCCTGACCGAAAAATTTTAGATTTTGGATTTTAGATTTTGGATTGGGAATTTTTGGTACAAGTCCCGCCCCTTCAGGGCAGAATTAAAAACCCCAAGATCCACACTTGAGGGTGGAGTAAATCCAAAATCATAAATCCAAAATTGATTGACCTCTGACCAAAATCTAAATTAATATTTGCTGTGTTCTCACCTTCTATTTTTGATCATCATTTTGATACTTTCTCCCATCTAGAACCCCAACGCGCTCCTATTGGAGTCTTTGATAGTGGTGTTGGTGGTCTCACCGTACTTCGGCAAATTTATCAGCAACTTCCTAACGAATCTATTATTTATGTCGGGGATACCGCCCGTCTGCCCTATGGTATTCGTTCCCAAACAGAAATTTTACAGTTTGTCCGAGAAATCCTTCATTGGATGCAGCAGCAACGGGTGAAAATGGCAATCATGGCCTGTAACACCAGTTCTGCTTTAGCCTTGGATATCGTCCGCCAAGAATTTAATTTTCCCATTTTAGGGGTGATTTTACCAGGTGCAAAGGCCGCAGTCGAACAAGGAAAAAGGATTGGTGTCATTGCTACCCCTGCCACAGCTCAAAGCAATGCCTATCGTCAAGCTATTTTAGAAATTCAATCCAATGTCCAAGTTTGGCAAGTCAGTTGTCCTGAATTTGTCCCACTCATTGAACAAAATCGCATCCATGACCCCCACACAACAAAAATAGCTAAAACCTATCTTGAACCTTTGCTTCAGCAAGAAATAGATACTTTAGTCTATGGTTGTACCCATTATCCTCATTTGTCTCCGGTTTTGCGATCGCTCCTTCC
>NZ_PGEM01000224.1 GCF_002934005.1 Cuspidothrix issatschenkoi CHARLIE-1
AGTTTCGTCGCTAGCCACAAATGTTTTTTGTTCGCTCATCAATCCCACCACGCTTTCTTCGAAAGATAACTCCTTAATATAATTTTACTTTATAGGATAAAGCAAAATTAATCAAGTCGTTATGTGGTTTGGCAAGCATTGGCTTTGCTAGCCACTAACGTGGCAGACGCGCCAGCTTGTTGGGGAACATCCCCAAGCCCCTTATGGATTTTTTCTGACGAAAAAATAGTGGCTAAAATGTTAGCCACTCATAGTTCAAAATATAATCCTATGCAATTAAAAAAGCGGTCGCAAATTCGTTCTAAATTTTATAATAACATTTGTGTATTTTTAATTGTTATCTCATTTTTATAGAATGTTATAACCTTGTTACACATTATTAATTAATAATGTAACAGGGTTGTTTCTTTTAATTTATATTTATTGTGAGACTATAAGGATATGAAAAATAAGGAGAAAAATATGCTATCTGAGAAATTAAAATCTGCACGTTTGGCAAAGGAATTAACGCAAACTGAAGTAGCCAAACAATTATATGTAACAAGACAAACTATCTCTCGTTGGGAGCAAGGTAAAACATTACCGAATATCTATGCTATTCAAGAATTAAGTAGAATTTATGACATATCATTAAATGATTTAGTGAAAAATACAGTATTTGAAAATAAGGAAAGGCAAAATATGAAAAGAGTAAACTTTTTCGCTCTATTTGGATCATTAGTTTTTAATATATTTTTATTTTCTTTAGTTATATTATTTTTTAGCGTGCTTTTTATAATGTTATTAGGGATATCATTAACTATGATTCTTAGTCCATTGATTTTTGTTATTTTTGTTATAACAGATATACAAGACTTTGATTTTTTACAATTAGTTTTAACTATATTTTTCTTTGGTATAGGTTTATTTTCTATTCCTTTATTAAAAAGATTGATTTACGTTTCATTTGGTTTTTTAAAGAATTATTTAAAGTATAACTATAAAAGTATAAGAAAATCATTAGGATAATTTAGAATTATAATATTAAGGAGTTTTTATGGAGAAAAATTATAGAACAACACCACTTATAATTTATATAATCATCGTTTTTGGAATTACTTATATTTTTGGAGGCGTAATATACTTTATAAATGATAAAAGTATACTATCTAATTTAATAATGTTATTTCCTGCAATATCTGCCATTATTGTTTGGAGTTGTTTTTATAAAACAAACAAAAAATTTGTCGAATTTTTTTCGTTACGTATTGGAAAGCGTATGCATTGGGTTATTTATCCCATTATGATGGTAAGTGTTATGATCTTAATTTATGTAATCTCTTATATTATAAATCCTAATCAATTTTTAAATTCGTTTGAGATCAACTATAAATTATTAATGTCTCTGTTGATTAATACAACTATTGGAGTATTAATTAGTTTATTAGCATATTTAGGTGAAGAATTAGGTTGGCGATCTTTTATGTATCCTCAACTAATAGCTAAATTAGGGACAAATAAGGGATTATTTATCGGCGGTATAATATGGGGATTATGGCATTTACCACTTATTTTACAAGGACACAATTATCCTAATAATCCTGTTTTAGGTAATTTTTTTATGATAGCTATGTGTATGCCATTAGGAATTATTCTTTATTATACGTATATCAAAACGAAAACTATATTTATACCTGCAATTTTACACGGTATTTTTAATCAATTTGCAACTACTGTTTATATATTTGCTATTAAAAAGGATGACTTTAACTCACTAATTTACGGTCCAACAGGAATAGTTGGAATAATAATTTTGAGTATTTTAGCATTGATGTTGCTTGTGAAAATGAATAAGGCATACAAAAGCACTACCCATAATAACTAATTATGTTAACTAAAGGAAAAGGGAGAAACGCCGTTAAATCAGCGTTTCTCCCTTTTATGTGAATTCATGGACTATTCACATTTTATACATACCCTTAACCACACGTTTTCATGCATTTTCATGAAGAGAACTTTTGTATATTTATGTAAGTTACACTTGTTTAAATGACACAAGTGTAAACCACACAAATTATTATTCATTCGTATACTTATTTATGACAATGTGGTGTATTTAAGTGCAGTGTACAACGTTATACGAACTCGTATGTTAGAAAAAGATTCTGTTATAATGAGTGAGTCGTCTTACTTCCGACGAACTGTTCGACGGAGGGGGTGAAATCATGAGTTTAATATTTGTTAGCATAATTGCTCCTATTATTTCAGGATGCATTGTTTCGTTTTTTACGTTTTGGCTAAACAATCGAAATAAATAAGGCGACATAGCCTCACCATTAAAGAACCCCAACCTATGACAGTAGGTTGGGGTTTGGTGATTCATGAGTTTAATATTTGTTAACTTTAGTATATACTTTCTTATGCTTTTTGTAAAATCATCTATTCATATTTAGTTATATCTTATGAGATTTTAATATTCTTCCTATTTCTCGTTACAAAAAATATATATTTTAGATAATTAATTATAATTTTAGAAAATTAAGTGATATATAATGATATTTATTAAACATTTTCATATTTTTATTGTGAAAGTGTTAACAATTTTTTCTGAAAGTAGTACTATGGTCTTGAAGATAACTAAAGTATTTAAAATTAGGAAAAGGGGTTAGTTATTATGAATTTTTTAAAAGTTGCAGCTTCTGAAAAAGCTAGAGATTACGTTAATAGTGATAGGGAAATAGTATCAATTCATGATAATAGTACAGATTTTGTTGATGTAGGCGCAATAATTTTAATGGATTATGAAAACGTTTTCTTAGAATCGTTAAAAGAAGAACTATTGGATATTCCTGTATTATTAGTTACAAATTACGAAAATATTAATAATAAACATTCAAATAATAAAATAGACCTTGAATCTGTAGATTTTATTATTGATATTAATAATTTCAATATAGACTATGTTTCAAAAAAATTAGATTATTTAATATCTAAATATGAAAAAAATATACTTCCTCCATTTTTCAACACATTAGTTAATTATTCTGAAAGAGGTAATATCCAATTTGATTGTCCTGGACATCAAGGAGGACAGTATTTTACTAAACATCCAGCGGGAAAACAATTTTATAATTTCTTTGGAGAAAATTTATTTAGAGCAGATATTTGCAATGCAGACGTAGATTTAGGTGATCTTTTAATTCATGAAGGACCGGCTGTAGAAGCACAAAAACATGCTGCTAAAGTATACAATGCAGACAAAACATATTTTGTTATGAATGGTTCTACAACATCTAATAATATCGCTATAACTTCTGCAATAATGCCAGATGATTTAGTATTATTTGATAGAAATAATCATAAATCTGCTTATAATTCAGCACTTGTTAAAGATGGCGGTCGTCCAGTTTATATGCAAACTTCAAGAGATTCTTATGGTTTTATAGGTGGTATCTATGAAGAAGATTTTGATGAAAAATATTTAAGAGAACAAGCTGCTAAAGTAGATCCAGAGAGAGCTAAATGGGAAAGACCATTTAGATTAGCAATTATTCAATTAGGAACTTATGATGGAACAATTTATAATGCCAAAAAAGTAGTAGAAAAAATTGGTCATTTATGTGATTACATTTTATTTGATTCAGCATGGGTTGGTTATGAACAATTTATTCCATTAATGAAAAAATCTTCACCTTTATTATTAGACTTGGACGAAAATGACCCTGGTATTTTAGTTGTACAATCAACTCATAAACAACAAGCTGGTTTTTCTCAAGCTTCTCAAATTCATAAAAAAGATAAACATATTAAAGGACAAAAACGTTATATTAATCATAAAAGATTCAATAATGCATATATGCAATATGCTTCCACATCACCATTTTATCCTCTGTTTGCTTCTTTAGATATAAATGCAAAAATGCAAGAAGGAAAATTAGGGGAAAAACTTTGGAATGATTGTTTAACTGTTTCTACTAATGCTAGAAAAACTATTTTAAAAAATTGTAAGTATATAAAACCATTTATTCCAGAAACAGTTCATGGTGAAAATTGGGAAAAAGCTAGTACTGAAGAAATTATAAGTAATTTAGACTATTGGAAATTTAATCCAGATGAAAAATGGCACGGATTTAAAGGTTACGGTAAAGATCAATATTATATTGATCCCAATAAATTTTTATTAACAACTCCAGGAATTAATTCTAAAGATGACTCTTATAAGAACTTTGGAATACCAGCAGTAATTTTAGCTAATTATTTACGTGAAAATGGAATTATACCAGAGAAGAATGATTTAAATTCTATTCTATTTTTAATGACTCCTGCTGAAGATACAGCGAAAATGAATAATTTAATTGCTAAATTAATTCAATTTGAAAAATATATTGACCAAGATGCACCTTTAGAAGTGGTTTTACCTCGTTTATATTATAATAATTACGAAAGATATAAAAATTATACTATTTGTGAATTATGTCAAGAATTACATGATTTTTATAAAGAACACAATACTAAAGAATTTCAAAAGAAAATGTTCTTAAAAGATTATTTACCTGAATATAGTATGAAACCTTATGATGCAAATATTGAATTATTAAAAAACAATGCTAAATTAGTTGATTTGGATGATATTGTAGGTGAAATAGCTCTTGAAGGAGCATTACCTTATCCACCAGGTATCTTCTGTGTAGTACCAGGAGAAAAATGGAATGAAACAGCCAAAACATATTTCAAAATTCTAGAAGAAGGTATTAATGAATTTCCTGGATTTGCTCCTGAAATTCAAGGTGTTTATTTTGAAAAAGTTAATGATCGAATTAAAGCATTCGGTTATGTATTAGATAAATAATAAATGAGAAAGGTGCATTATTATGGCTGAAAATAAAAAAATGAGCGTTACTCAATTAACTATTGTTACTGCTGTTAATATGATGGGCTCAGGTATTATTATGTTACCTACTAACCTTGCACAAGTTGGTACAATGTCAATACTTTCTTGGATTATAACAACAATTGGAGCTACAATGTTAGCTTTTATATTTGCAAGAGCTGGTTTATATAGTTCAAAAGGTGGTGGAATGGGGGGATATGCTGAATATTCGTTTGGTAAAGCTGGAGCATTCCTTACTAATTATACTTATGGACTCTCTTTAGTGATAGCTAATGCTGCTATTGCTATATCTTCAGTAGGTTATATTGCTGTATTATTTAATGTTCATTTATCACCTCTTGCTACAGCACTATGGACTATAGTAGTTCTTTGGGTTGCAACAATATTAAACTTCGGTGGAGCAAATATTACAGGTAGAATTAGTTCATTTACAGTATGGGGCGTTATTTTACCAGTAGTCTTTATTAGTATTGTTGGATGGTTCTATTTTAGTGGTAGTAACTTTGCTTCATCTTGGAATCCTCATAACTATAGTTTTATAGAAGGAATGGGGAAATCTATTTCTATAACACTTTGGGCATTCTTAGGACTTGAATCTGCTGCTGCAAATAGTGATGCTGTAGAGAATCCTAAAAAAAATGTACCTATTGCTGTAATGGGTGGAACTATAGGTGCAGCAATTATGTATATTTTATCTACAAATGTAATTTTAGGTATTTCTCCTATAAAAGATTTAGCTAAATCTAGTGCGCCATTTGGATTAGCATTTAGTCATATGTTTAATCCTACTATTGGTAATATTGTTATTGCTTTAATGATAATATCTTGTTTTGGGTCTTTAATTGGTTGGCAATTTACTATTGCAGAAGTATTTAGAAGTTCAGCAGTTGAAAAATATTTTCCAAAAGTTTTTGCTAAAACTATTGGAAATGGTACACCATTAATTGGAATGGTAATTATTACTGTATTACAAACTTTAATTTCATTAATGACAGTTAGCCCATCTTTATCTAAACAATTTACAATATTAGTTAATTTAGCAGTTGTAACCAATGCAGTACCTTATGTGTTGACAATGGCAAGTATTAAGTCTATGCAAAAAGAAACATCAACAAATATTTCTAATAAAGCCATGAGATGGACTAATATTATAGCAATTTTAGCTGGTATATATACTTTATATGCTATCTACTCTTCAGGTGGAATAGCTGTTTATTATGGAGCTATAGTCACATTTGCTGGGTGGACTCTTTATGGATTAATCTCATATAGATTTGATACAGGAAAATCTAAAGATACTGATATATAAAAGCATTGTGAGATTTTATATAAAATAAAAAGCAGTCTAAGAAGCAAACTACGCTTCTTAGACTGCTTTTTATGATATATATTATATTTATTTTGAACCCCCGTTGATATAGGAGTAAAATAAAAATATTAATAACATTAAAGGATAAGATAACATGAAAAAAAATAATGAAATAAGTCATATTCTCACTATATCAACTTCTGGAGCGTTAATTTTTTCAGTAACTGGAATATTTTTAGGTATTATTTCAAATAGTGATATGGTTTTGCTTGATGGATTATATGCTGTTTTAAGCTTGTTAATATCAACGTTATCACTTTATACTTCTATTATTATAAAAAAGCCTAGTAGTGAGTCATTTCCATTCGGTAAATATATTTTTCAACCTCTTACAATAGTTTTTAATTCTTCTATTCTTCTTCTTCTTTGTATATTATCATTAGTTTCATCAATTTACGCTATTATGCAAGGTGGTAGAGATATTAATGCTAATATAGGTTTGTTTTATGGTATTTTTTCTTTTATAGGATGTGGGATAATTTGTTTATTGCTATCTAAAAATAGAAAAAAATCAGATTTAATATATGCAGAAATGTTTCAATGGTTATTAGATACTTGCGTAAGTTTTGGATTAGTATTGGGGTTTATTTTAATGTTTATATTCAAGTATATTGGATTATATTGGTTAATACCTTATATAGATCCTGTTTTAGTTTTAATTGCTGGTTTAATTTTAATAATTATGCCCATAAGACTTCTTTATAAAAGCGGTAAAGAAATTATATCAATGTCTGCTTCAGAAGAAGTACAATATGATATTTATAATATTGTAAAAGAAAAAAACCTCAAATATAATATTAGAGATGAGGATATTAGAATATCTAAAATGGGACAAGTAATTTATATTGATTTACAAAATATAGTTAATAAAGATTCTTATATTCAAAATATTAAACAGGCTGATGAATACAGAAATGAAATAATTGAAGAAATTAATCAAAACTTTACAAATTTCGATAAATGGTTAAATATTTCTTTTACAGAAGATTATTATTCAAGACAAATAAATTAGTTATTTCTTTAATCAGTGTAAAATGTTATAATAACAATGTAATTATACTAATTATGGTTTTAGCCCTTCATTTGAAGGGCTAATTTTTTATTACTCCCAATTTACTCCAAGTTGTTTTAAAAATTCCTCTCTATCTTTTTCAAATTCGGAGTCAATTTTATCTTTATATTCATCAGGATCTGTTAACCATTTAGGTGTTTTTTCACGGCTGGTATATTGTCGTGTTTTGTCTATACTCGCCATTTGTGGTTGTCGTTTACTATGAATGCGTTTCTCAGCGTCAAAAGTAAACTCTAACCACTCAATTTTACGTCCTTTTTTAGCTTTGATTTTATTGATATTGAGGTTATTAAAAATAAAATCTAGTTCTTTAATGATAGGAGCTAATACTTTCTGATTAATATGTGTCATACGATAACTATTAGGAATATCTAATCGCTCTCTAAAATCGTCAATTTGTATCTTAAAATAACCTGTGTGTTTATATTGTTTTAATAATCTAAACATATTCTTAGAGTACGTTGATTTGAGATGGGTCATTTCTTTTAATTCAAACTTAGTAAAATCAGCTGTTATTTCATTTAAAACGTGCTTTAATTTTGGGTTAATACTTACGATTAATTCCTGCTTATTAACATCAACTTCGTATCCTGTAAACAATACAAATTTTTTAAAAGATATACCACTTCGTTCAGTATAAGTTAAAGTTAACATTTTATCGTATACATGTTCTAAATCTTTAACAAAGCGTTTTAATGAACGATGATAATAATTACTTAAATGACGTAACTCTTCAAAAGGTATAGCTAATTCTTTTATATCTTGTTCTTTTAACTTATTACAAAGACTAAAAAATATATCGATCTCTGTGCTAGTAAACTTACGTAAAGGAACTAAATTCATTTCATTTTGATAGACAACAGTTTCACCGGACATGTTTGTAAAACCTCCTAAACAATTAATAGAATTAAAGACACTAAAATAAATAAAGGTGTCTTTAATTCATGTACATATATTTATTTAAGGTAATGATAACACTATATTAGCACTAAAGGAAACCTTTATAAAAAAAGTTGCCTTTATAGTTACAAAAAGTTGCCTTTATAGTTACAAAAAGTTGCCTTTATAGTTACAAAAAGTTGCCTTTATAGTTACAAAAAGTTGCCTTTAGCATTTCAAATCCTTTGTTGCTCTAAGACTCGGAAGGTACCTAAAAAGGTTTTAAAAAGATTTATAAAAAGATATTAAAAAGTTCGGGGCAATTCACCCCTCACAAATTCAAAAGAAAAAAACAATATGTGATATAACTTTAATGCATTATTCCAATTGCTTTATTGACATTGAGCCTCTAACCCCTTAACAAACCCGAAAACTGTCGACTCGTCGGGTTAATAGCTCACGCTATCCCGACATTCGTCGTTCCAGTTTAGTTAAGGGGTCTTCTCAATGCACAATAAATTTTCTCGGCATAATAATATATATATTAATTAATACACAAAATACTAAAAGTAACGACAAAAACATTTTGCCGTTAAAATCAGTTTTAGAAGATATTTTTAGAGTATAATATTAAAATTAACATAGTTTGACAGGTAAAATTTCTTTGTTTTTTTAGCTCATGTACATTTGTGTTGTGTACATGAGCTTTTTTTATTTTAAGCCTAATTTAAGCTTTATATAGCCCCTTTATCCTTAATTATATACTTATTCATCATTATTTAATTAAATGCTCTTATACGCTCTTAAAATGATATATATAAGCATTCCAAATAAAATATAAGGTACAAGATAGAATATAAGGATCAAATAACGCCATATGGAATGCCCTGTTTTTAAGACATAGTTAATCCATTCATAAAAGTGATGAATTCCTAACAAGTCGCCTAAGGGACTTAAGACTAAAAATGCGACCATGACTAAAGCAACAATAAAAAACATCGCTGTAATCCCTTTGGTTAGACGCTTAAACGCTATATCGTATTGTTTAACGGCTGTTTCGTTGGTTTTCATTCGCTCGTCTATTGTTTTTTTATATTCTCTATTGGCTTGTTGAAGTTCTGCTTGATTGTTTTTAACTTCTTTAACTACATTTTGTGTTTCCGTTTTAAGATCATTAAGTTCTTTTTGTATCGCTTGTTCGAAATCTTGTTTTAAATTATCGGTATCAATCCGTTGAACATAGTGTCTCGCTGCACTCATAAAGCGTTTTTCATTGGTTTCCGTTGCTTGGTTAAAGTTCGAGGCCGTGGTCTCGATCGTTGTCAATAATTGTTCGTGACGCTTGTTTTTCTCGTGCTCTCTCTTCTCGATCTCTTCGAGCCTTTTCATCAGCAAGTCTTGCTGATTCTGCAACCTGTCGGCGACGCTCAAGCTCATTTGTGTCTTGGGCGAATTGGTCCCAATCTGATTGAGTGACGCCTGTATCTCGTTTAGTTGATTCATCACGGTTTGAAGTTGGTCGTTTTGGCTGGAAGTCGGTGTCTGCGTCTCGTTCTTGTTGTTGTCGTCGTTGAATTTGTCTTTCAAAGCCATCTTCGATACCTCCTTTATTGTAATCTTCTCCTAATCGACGTCCACGCACCTTTTTATCTTCAGCTCGGTGTCGATACGTAATGCTTTTAGGCGTGACACGTTCAATTTCAATGCCATGTTGGTTTAAATGGTCTTTGAATTCGTCCATATTCGTGGCTTGTGATTGGTCTATCGCCTCTCTGATTTCATCTTTCCATGAATATTGGGCTGTTGATTTCGTATTAGGATTAGCGATTGCTTTTTCCGTTTGTGTATAACGTAGTCGTGCTGTGTTCTTTTCTGGCACACTTAAACCATGTTCCAGACAGACTTCGTCATTGAAATCTCTTAAATCACGTAAAGTTTGTTTATTGTTGTTAAATTTTTTACCTGTCTCAAGATCAATCGCATTAATCACAATATGATTATGTACATGATCCGTATCGTTATGTGTATAGACAGCGATTTGATGATTGGGGGCCATTTTCTCAGCAAGTTCTAAACCTAACTGATTACATTGTTCTGGTGTGATTTCATCGGGTTTAAATGACTGGATAATCACATGGCCTTGATTACCATCCGTTTTACCGTATAACTCACGAGAGGCTTTGAAACTCGATTTCGCATAGTCTACATCACAATTCAAACCACTTTTCTCAACGGCTCGTTTTTCAGCGTAATTAATGGCACGTGACGTTGATTTGGTTGCACTTATTTTAGTTGTTGCCATATTTCATCAAGCCTTTCACGTAATTCGCGGATATTATGTTCTAATGCCTCATAATTGGGTGCGTCATATTGATGTTGATTACAATATTTAGCAATCTGATTGGCATTTGAACCTAATTTCCCCAAATCTTTGGCTATCGATTGTCGCGTTGTTTTATCTAATTTAGGTGCGACTAATCGAGATCCTTGTGCCTTTTTTTTAACGAAAGAAGGCACACTCATATTTAAAGTTTCAGCTGACTGTTTCAACTTTAAATATTCGGATTCGCTCACACGAAAA
>NZ_PGEM01000225.1 GCF_002934005.1 Cuspidothrix issatschenkoi CHARLIE-1
GATTTTATCGGTTATCTTTTTTATAACTTATTACACACCTTCAATTAAATATTGTTTTTGAAACAGCTTTTAAACACCCATAAAAGCTTAACTTTTTGCGTTCATAATTTTGTTTGCTATTGATACGTAATTGTTCAAACCATAAGTTTTGATTGACTGTTGATATAGTTTAATTATGCTACTTTTTGAAGTGCGGAATGTGGGTTTAAAATATTTTTTGTCTGATAGCCAAGCTATATCAGGATATCCAGGATTAAAGGAGTTTAAAAATATCTTCAATATCAACAGGTAAATATGGAAAAACAGAGTCTTCAGAACCATCATGTAAATGATGAGGATAGGTTGCAATTTCAGGATGATGGGGTGCGTTATCCCAACGTTTTATTAGTTCTCTATTTTCAGTTTGCCAATGAAAACTATATTTAATTATTTCTACTTGTCCAGGTTCTATTTTAAAAAACTCAAACATTTCTAAAGAACTACCATCTTTTAATATCACACGATAACGCCATAAACCTTTATCAGTTTGTGCTTCTTCTCTAAGAATTTTAAAATTTACAACTTTTGGACAAAGTGTAATTATAGATTTGATCCAAGCTAAATAATCATCGGCGTTTTTAATATTTTTCATAAGGCTTGTTCTAACTTATGGATTTTTGTTAAAATATCTTTGCGGAGTTCGCATAAACCAAACCATTCAAAAAAATCCATTTCATCCCCTAAACTTCCTGAGTTAAATTGTTCTACAAATTCTTCAGAAGTGAGTTCATATTTTTTTTCAAACTTATCTATATCTAAGTTATATGTAGCTAGTTTTTGACGATGACGAGTTAAAATTACATTTAGGAGTTGCCCAATAATTCTTTCTAATTCTGTATTGTCGCTACAGTTTTCACTCAGCAATTCTAATTTTTCTAATGTATTCATAATTATATATGCTTTTGGTGAGGTTTATCTTTATTATACACTATCAATCTGATTTTTTTGTCTGATAGCGTAGCGTGGCGTTAGCCATATCAGGATAACCAGGATTATAGGATTTACAGGATGTGGTTGTTTGATTGTCTATGAGAAATAGAGACTTTGGGATAATTGATAAGATAAATTATCTGTTAAATTATTAAATTATCTGCTGTTACTTCTTGACTATTACTGTAACTGTATTTTATCATCTTTCAATATTCACAGACAATTCATCAATAACAATCCTGGACATCCTGATTCAGACAATTACAATTTCAGCATCCCATGAATAATCTATCAATAACAATCCTATAAATCCTAAAATCCTGGATATCCTGATTCAGACAATGACAATTTCAGCATCCCACCAATAACCTACAAATAACAATCTTGTACATCATAACCAGGATTAGAGGATTTTCAGGATGTGGTTTTTTATTGTTTAAGAAAAATTGCGATTTTTAGATGATAGATAATATACTATATACTGTGGTTATAATCGGGGGAAATTATGAAGGGTATTTTGCAATTTATTTTTATGTCCGCATTTTTTTGTTTAATAGGCCCACATTCCGCACTTCAATTTGTAGT
>NZ_PGEM01000226.1 GCF_002934005.1 Cuspidothrix issatschenkoi CHARLIE-1
CCAACTAGGTAATGATCATCCCGATGTTGCTACTAGTCTTAATAATTTAGCAGGATTGTATGATTCTCAAGGACGATACAATGATGCTGAACCTCTTTATTTACAATCTTTAGATATCAGAAAACGCCAAGTAGGTAATGATCATCCTGATGTTGCTACTAGTCTTAATAATTTAGCACTATTGTATAAATCTCAAGGACGATTCAATGATGCTGAACTTCTTTATTTACAATCTTTAGATATCAGAAAACGCCAACTAGGTAATGATCATCCTGATGTTGCTACTAGTCTTGATAATTTAGCACTATTGTATTATTCTCAAGAAAACTATTTAAAAGCTGAAGATCTAGCTCAACAAGCTTTAGTAATATATCAACAAAAATTAGGGAATAAACACCCTAATACGCAAAATGTAGCACTTATAGTAAAATCATTATACATAATGAAACTTTTGCAATGTAACAAAGATACATTGTTTGCTATTCTTGGATCACTTGCAGAACAAGCAAACATTCCCGATCTAAATACAGAAACAATGTTAGCATTGCTAGAGCAAATAGAAAACAATCCTCAGCTATTGTCATCTATTAGGGAGTATTTGCAGCAGCAAACAGAAGCATCAGATGACAATACATAAAGAAATGATTGTTATGCAATCTTAAAATTTTCTGAATCAGGATACCCAGGATTATAGGATGTACAGGATTATAAGTTTTATGTTCAACTTTTCAACAGCTACTACATCGTACTTTTTGAGTAAATTATTCGCAGTTTTCAAGTGAAAATCTTTGCGGGTATCTGACATTTTCTTGTGTTGAATACCCAGTTTTTTTAATAGCTTTTTTACGACGATTAGAACCTTTCTGCCTACGAGAGACGCGACGTTGTGCAGATTTTAACTTGCGTTCAGCTTTGCGTAAAAACTTAGGGGACGCAATAGGAGAACGGTTTTGTTCAGCCTTGACTGGAAAGATGTTTTTTGGAACGGGTCTTATTTTGTTGCTAGTTGTGACGGGGTAACTAGGGCTTGCTGAATAAACCAAAA
>NZ_PGEM01000227.1 GCF_002934005.1 Cuspidothrix issatschenkoi CHARLIE-1
AAGCCAGATGGTTTCACAGTTGAGCATTTGTTTCCATATTTCCATATTGAACAACTAAATTTCCATCTTTACTGGTGTATTTGAAGAAACTATACACTCTCATGACTTTCAACTCTGTTCCCTGTTCCCTGTTCCCTGTTCCCTGCTATAGGATGAGTCAGGATTTAGATTTAACTTCTATTTTTCATATCCAAAAACTTCAATTGTTGATATAAACAACGAATTTGCTGCAAATTTACACCTGCTAATTCTGCTTTTCTTAAGGGATTACCAAAAATTGCCTCTACTTCTAAAGGACGCTTTTCATCAAAATCAATTTTCATACTGGTGCGGTAGGGTTTCATTCTTATGGTGTAATCTAACATTGTTTCTATAAAACTTTCAGGAATGATTCTCCCTGTACTTTTTGCCCCTGCGACTACTTCCCACATCAAACTTTCCACTAACTGACGAGTGTGAATATCCGTCATCAATTCATCTGTTCTCCCATCAAGAATTACAGATAAGCCATTATAGGGAATATTCCAGACTAACTTTTTCCAACGTCCTAATAGTAGATCTTCTAACATTTCTATAGGTATACCAGCATTTTCAAAATCTTTGCTCACTTCCCGCATTTTTTTAGTAATGCCGGTTAATTGATAATTAGATTTATATTCACCTAAAGTAATTTGTCCATAATCTAAATGATGAATATGTCCTGGTCCAACTTTATTAGAACAGAGAAAACATAAACCCCCAATAATGCTGACGTTATTGACAATTTCTGCAACTTCTGCTTCTATATCCAGTCCATTTTGTAATACCAATACTACCCCGTCATCTTTAACTATTGGTGGTAATAAATCGGGTAAAAGTTGATTTTGGGTTGTTTTTAGTGATATTATTACCACATCACACGGTGGCATTTTGTCTACATTGTTATAAGCATTAACTAGGGAGAGGGTGAAATCACCGTCTTTAGACTCAACAATTAGACCGTTTTCCCTGACTTGTTGATAATCACTTTTGAGTAAATAGTGAACTTCTAAACCGGATTTTTGTAGCTTTGCACCATAAAATCCGCCTAATGCGCCAGTTCCTAATATTGCATAAGTGCGGTTACTCATTTTATGTATAAAAAAAATTTAAGAAAATCATCAGAGTATATTCTACCAGAATTGTCGTTAATAAAACTTAAACATGATTTACTATCTTGTAGAAGCTTTGCTAGAGAGGTAAAATACATGGCTGATATTGTTGATATTGCAGTTAGTAATGATGCGTTTAAAACTTTGGTAGCTGCTGTGTCTGCTGCCGGGTTAGTGGAAACATTAAAAAGTCCAGGGCCATTCACCGTGTTTGCACCCACCGATGACGCTTTTGCTAAGTTACCACCAGGCACAATTACAACTTTATTACAAAATATTCCCCAGTTAGCACGGATTTTAACCTATCACGTTGTTCCTGGAAAGTTAACAAAGGATGATTTAGGGAAACTAGGTACAGTCAATTCTGTGGAAGGTTCTCCCATTCAAATTAATTGTGAAGATGGGTTTGAGGTGAAAAACGCCACAGTTTTAGCAGCAGATATCATTGCTGATAATGGTGTAATTCACGTTATTGATACTGTGATTTTGATGGGTTAATCCCACAAACTGAATTTTTTGATTTTGACATTCTGATAGAGACGCTGGAAGCATCGTCTCTATAATTAAAATTAAGAAATTGAGTTGTTAGGGCTAATTCTTTAAAAAATGTAACATAAATGGTGTAGCCACTCAGTTTTAAGATAAGATTACCTAAGTAATCTGGAATTTATAATAAAACCTAATCATAAGAATCTACAATTATCTATACCCCAAAATTAATGTTAGATTTTCACACCTTAACTGAATTTTCCCGTAATCACTGTATAGGCATCTGTGGCTTCCTAGTCCCGGCCAACATCTTGACTACCTTATTAACGATTATCCTCGCGTTTCTTAATCGTCCCATGAGTCAAGTCTGGGCATCTGTGACACTAGCCTGTACATTTGTTGTAATCATGATGCTGCACGTTTATACTTGGTTTATGATTGGTGTAGTGATGATGCCCACGTATATCTTGTTATCCCTAGCTATCACCTGTTTATTAACTAATCTTTTTGTAATTATCTGGCGAAGAAATCCTCTACAATTATTTTCTGTAGGTAAATAATGACAGCATCAATCAAAAGTTAGAAGTAAAAATGTAATTTTATTTTAACTTTATATGTCCCCGATTTCTTTAAGAAGTCGGGGATTTTACTCTGGCAATGTTTAGATTTTAGCAACAAGAACCACCACTATAACCACCGCTATAACTGCCGCTATAACTACCATGATGACCGCTACCGAGAACGGTTTGTATTTCGTCAGTAGCTAGTTCATTAAGAAAACTAGTATCATCATTAAATAAATCATAGCCTATAGGAAGTAGTGGTGATATTTGGATATTAGCCACGATCATTCCTCTTTGAGATATTTTTTGATCAAAAATACATAAACAGTCAGAATAGCAATAAAAGCAAAAATTACTATTCTGACCATTAGTAATAGCTGTTAGTTAACAGCTATCTTTTTAATTTTAATAGCCCCAATATTTCCCGCTATGACCTTCGTGAGAGTAATGATAGTTGTTATGAGAATGACAACTATGATGATGACAACTATGATGATGATGATGACAACCACCACCGAGAACGTTTTGTACCTCCTCGGTAGCTAGTTCATTCATAAAACTAGCAGCATCATTAAATAAATCATAACCAACAGGAAGTAGTGGGGATATTTGGATATTAGCCATGATCATTCCTCCTTGTATATATTATCTGGATAAAAGATAAGTAAGATTAGATGTGATATGCACTAACCTTAGTTTTTATTCTTTCAAAAAGAATTTATAAATTCAAGGCTTTGATCCCAATGGATAAGACTTTATTGAAATAGTTGTGTCTAGCTATTGATGGCAATTAGCAATTCTTTTTCTTGCATACAAGACTTTTTA
>NZ_PGEM01000228.1 GCF_002934005.1 Cuspidothrix issatschenkoi CHARLIE-1
GAATAACCACGATTGTTATTTCAATTTTTCTTTAATTTAAGGGGAGGGAACTGCCCACGACAGTGGCAGTTCGGGATTCTATGTATATGAACTAAATCATTGATATATGAAAGGAATGACGTTATATGAATCTATATCATTTAACTGGATTTGATGCTGATAAAGCATTAGAGGAATGGGAATTGGTATTTAAACAATTGAAAGATTATGTGGAAGATAAAGAAGCATACAAGTGTACGATTATTGTCGCGAATGACGCACACGAATACGAAGAAAGAAAAAATAGCAAAGGTGAATGGTTTACGCCATCATCGAATAAAGGGCAGGAGTTTACAGTGTTCGTAAAACAAAAGCCGTTAGTTGATGAGTTTAGTAAATGCATAATTGAAGATGTTCAAAATGCTTATGTGGCAGGCGATAGAAATAGAGGTAGAGCCATCTTTGAAGCTGACCGTTTGGTAGAAAGCTAGTGCTGATTGCATCAATAGTTCAAAAGCGAAATATTCTCGTCAGAGCCCAGATTTCGCTTTTGAACTTCAATGCAATCGCAAGTATTTAATTTTTTACTAATGAGTGAGCTTCAAAGATTGTGAACAAATAAACGCGCGAATGCGCGTAATTAATTGAGATTTAAAATTTTGTACATAGTTCTAAAGCCTATCATTTTGGGACTAGAGGGCTTGTTTTAGTCCCAAAAAACTAAAAAATTTTGTACAAAATAAATTGATAAACACCATGAAATTAGGAAAGGTGGTGTATAAAATTTGGCAGATAAGAAAAGAAGTACAAATTTTATGTACGTTCAGCAATTAACTTACCTTAATTTAGATATTGATCAACTTAAAGTTAGGTGTGAAAGTGATGATGATATTAAAGATTTTGCCATTATAGTTCATGATAAAGATTTAGCTGAAGATAAGACAACATTTGTTGAACCTCATTTGCATTTATTTATTAGTTTTAAACAACATAAATCTTTGAAATATGTATCTGAACTTGTATCTGATAAAGAAAATCGAATTGATTTTTTTAATAGGGAAACAGTACCAAATAAGAACGAAAGAAACGGCTTCTTATATTTACTTCATAGGACGCAAAGTGCGTCGCATAAACATCAGTACAGCATAGATGAGTTGATAGTTTCTGATAAATCTAATATCAAAGAAAAAATTCAGCAGTGGGAAGATAACTATTTTAAATTTGTGAAGAGGAATGAAAGTAGTAATCGGAGAGCCATTGTTAAGAAATATTTAGAACAGTATTCCGAATTTTTAATTGATTTTGACGAGTTGGAACTAAAACTCAACGCTTATGAAATAGCTAAAAACATGGACGTTATAAAAAAAATTGATACGCTACGTCTGAAAAAGCTACATCAACAGTATGTAGAAGATGAACGTTACAAAAATAAAAAAGTGATTTGGATATATGGTAGTTCAGGGCTGGGAAAAACACGTTTATCAAAAGAAATTGCTCAAAATTTTATTGATAACAATTCAAGCAAACGCAATCAATCTATTTACGTGACGCAATCAAATAGAGACCCATTCCAAGACTACACGTCAGAGAACGTCATCATCTTAGAAGAATTTCGCTCAACGACAGGAATTGCTGAAAATGAATTATTTCAAATCCTAGATAAAACAAATGCTAGCTTTAGCGCAAGTAGTCGTTACAACGATAAAAAACTCATGGCAGATTTAGTCATTATCAATTCGATTTATGCGCCTACGGAAGTTTTAAACTCTGAAATAATTGATGTGAATCAAATTATTAGGCGAATTGACGCGATTTTACATTTAGACAAAATGAATATCGCTAAGCAGAAATATCAAGACAGGCAATTTTATGATTTTGAAGTAAGTAAAAATCACATTTATCAGCCACCGAAAAAAGATGATGAAATTGCTTTAAAAAATATAATGAAGGGTGATTTTAATGTTTCCAGAAAAAGCAGTGAGAAGTGAACAATTTAATTATTTGTTGCACATTTTGCAAAAAAACGATGATGATTTTAAAAAAACAATCATTGAATTGAACAAATATCATCATTATCAATTAAAAAACGTAGATGACTATATTGATAAAGTCTATGAAGTAAAGCAATTTATAAGTAATCGTTGCTTATATGATGCACAACAACATTTTAAAAAGGAGTTGAAGCTTATTGATGAAACTTATCGCAACAAAAGAAACGAGAATTAGTGAAGATTTGAAGCAAGTTTTTAAATCTCAAAATTTAGGATTTGATGATATTCAAGTCGATTTTGATGCTGAAAAAATCTACATTTATGAGCTACCCAATGGCGTATTAAAAGAAAACACACGTAACATCGATGAAAAATATTTAAAAGATGCGAGAAACATCGTGCGTCGACATCTCCCAAGTAAATACCGTCTTACACCACAGACAGAGTTGGTTGTTGAGAATGTAGATGACTTAAAGCGATTAGTAATTAAATTTGAGTCAGCAGAATCAAAACAAATTGATGATACACACAATAGAAATGATGATTATTTAATCCCTTTGATGAAAGGTGTTAACTGGGACATCTCTAAAGAACCACATGCTTTGATAACTGGCGTAACTGGCTCGGGCAAGTCGATGTTCATCAATTATCTATTTAAGTGTTTTAAACAAAAAGATGCGCATATTTACACCATTGATCCTAAATTCGCTGACCTTTACGTCATTAGTCAAAAACATCTACATCCATCACAATATGCCACAGAAAAAGAAGATGTAATAGCCTTATTAGAGCATCTGAATGAAATATTAGACTTTCGTCAAAAGCTTTTATCGTCTAAATACGATGAATTAGGCATGGACGCTTACAAAGCAAAAATGACACCAATTGTCCTATTTTATGACGAACTAGCAGCCTTTGTGATGAATTTAACAAAGAAAGAAGAAAAAACGAAATATGATAGCCTGATTAAAAACTTAATTTTAAAAGGTCGCAGTGCAGGGATTAATGTTGTGTTATCAATGCAGAAGCCACTTGCGACAACAATAAGCACAGATATAAGAGACCAACTTAGCTTTAGAATGGTTTTAGGTAAAAATACAACTAAGGATACGAGACGCCTAGTATTTGGCGAGTCAGATAATCAGATCGTTATGACTGATAATATACCTGTTGCAGATGATTGGGAAACATCAAAAATTTCTAAATATGGGGGCTGGTATGTACTACCGACAATGAGTGAGCCGTTTGCTATTTTTGAAACACCAGAATTAAGGAATTTGAAGATATAAAAAGAGTACAAAGCAAAGCTTTGTACTCGGTTAATAATTATTATTTTTTTGATTTAGAAGTACGTCTAAATACTAATAATGAACCAGCAGCTAAAATAACTGATGCAATCATTGTTACTAGAGTAGTATTTGATGATTCTTCACCAGTTTCTGGTAATGCTTGAGCGTTGTTTTCAGCTTTAGCATTGTCAGTAGCTTGATTGTTGTCAGTAGCTTGATTGTTATCAGTAGCTTGTGATTGAGATTGCTCGTTGTTTTGAGCTTGAGCGTTTGAATTGTTATCAGAATTTTGTTGTTGACCATTTAAAAATGCTTTACCTTCTTCAGGTACGATGATTTCTGTACTTTCAACTTGTTCACCATATTTTAAATTATCTTCAACATATTGTTGGTAGCTATTTTGATAAGTACTAACTGCACCAGGTCCACCACCTTCTCCGCCTTGGTTAGGATGTTCAGCTTTTGCTTGAACCATTTCGTCGTGACGTTTTTGCCAATCTTGAGGAGTTTCAAGAGTTACTTTCATTGTGTCATCAGCATGAGCTTCGTTTGAATGAGTAGCGCCTACTCCTGTAAATAATAATGCGCCTGCTAGTGTAGTTGCACCTAAAATTTTAGTTGTTTTCATAAAAACACTCCTTAGTATGTATTAATCGTACAACTGAATTTTAACATAGTGAAATTATTAAAAAAATAATAGATAGTGTAATTATTTTTTACAAATTTAAACCTAGTAACTAGGGTATGTAGTTGGTTAACTAGGGTATGTAGTTGGTTAACTAGGGTATGTAGTAGAAAAAAATTATTAAAAAAATAATGAAATCGTTTGAAATTTTTAAGAAAGAAGAATAAGATGATGAATATAGTGCATATGCATTTTTTTGCATAACGATGAATAAAGAACATTTGTTCTTTTAAAAATGTATAAAAAAAGAGTGTTTTTTAAAATGATTTTGTCGGTCGCCAAACTAACAAAAAATTATTTTAAAAACACCCAATTATGTTATGAAGAACCTTTTAAAAATCAAATAGTCGATTTTTAAAAACGCCTATTTAATAGGAAAAAGTCCCGTTTTTATTGATAGTTATAATCTATCATGATTTGACATATTTATCAATCAAAAAAGAATACGGGTCTGATGAGTCGATGCGTGACACAGCATTGAGGAATAGGCACAAGATGAAGTTAACTCAAGCTTCGAGCAGGTTATTGAAAGTTGAGTCCTAGCGATTAAGTATGGCAGAGCTTAATTGTTTGGTCAATTGGCGACTACGGCCAAGCCAGCAACGGTAGGCGGAGGGTATCTGTTCGCTTTAAGCGAGGGATACGTTTTATCTTGATTTGTAATCAATCGAAATCAGACGGTGAAGTCATATGACGTCTATAAACAACGACTATAAAAGTAAGATTGATTGAGCAGTGTTTATCGACATTGACTGCTAGAAAAAAACTCAACCAGCGCAGAACATTGGTCACGCTTTGTTAATGACAAATCAAGTTTCTAGGACAGATTTAGAGTAAAAAAACGTATG
>NZ_PGEM01000229.1 GCF_002934005.1 Cuspidothrix issatschenkoi CHARLIE-1
AACTGTTGTTAGTGGTATTCCCCAACTTGTTTTTCTGAACTCTTGAATTTCTGGATTTGTGGGGCGTTTTCCGTTGGTATAAACATAAGCAGAATTGTCTAAAGGATAGGGACTAATGCCATTAATTCCCAGGAGATACCCTAGACTACTAATAATTGGACCGCCGCTCATTCCTTGTTGAATATTGCTGGTATAGCCAATTTCATAACCATCTTTTAAACTTGGTTGAGAAATTATTTGTTTTACTGTTCCAGTTCTAAATAACATTTCTCCTTTGCTACTAGAATAGCCAGCGGCTATAACTGGTGTATCTGTATTAATATCGAAACTAGCAATTTCTTTAGGTAGACAATAATTTTGATTAGATGTAAATTGCAAAACGGCTAAATCTAGTTTATCAAAATCTAGTTTATCAGAATTAGTATTAGGCAAAATTTGGGCTGAATAGATTTGATTGTCAGGTGTTTTAATTTGAACTTTATTAACTCCCAGCAAAACATGGGAGTTGGTAACAACTAAATAAGAATTGCCCTTTTTAGCAAATATTGTTCCTGAACCACTGTTATTATCACCCATGACTCTGACGGTAATTTGTTTAGCAAGAGTTTGGAGTTTTTGTGGTGAATCATATTCTCCACTTTCGGGGTTATCGGGTTTTATATTACAGGTAGCCGGGGTAATTGTTTGAGCTAAGGAATAGGGAACATTTGCTAATGTCAATGATGGGAAAGATAGGAATAATAAGGAGGAAATAATGGCAAGATTCCGGTTCATGGTAGTTGTTGATTAGTAGATGATTTGTAGGGTGCGTTAGCGACAGCGTAACGCACCATTCTTTGAATTTGTTGTTCGATAAACAAGATAAACGAGGGATGTTAGCCAGCCAGATTTAGCCAGGGAATAAATTCCCTCTCTAATAGCTAAAGTCGGTTAAAACCGACTATGGGAAGTTTGAGGTTCTGTTTTAAATACCGTGAATGTGAAGAATGGCTATTTTTTAATATTCACGAGTGGGGCATTTTGCAAATACTTACCCACATTCACATACTTTCTATTTCCTGAACTTTGCCAAAGTGGTTCTGAACTTGTACCCTGGGCTATATTCATAAGTCGCTTTAGAACTAATCCTGGGTCAGTATGATTTTTTAGGGTAAATAATTGATTGTTACCATTACAATTTTGTTCATCACTTGCCACAGCACAAACCACAGAATAACCCTGATTTTTACCCGTAGTCAAGTTATTTAAACGACCTGCTTCATAAAAATTCTGGAACTTTTTAGATACTTCTTGGCAACGTTTTTGGGGAGTCCAGCCACCTTTGGCAAAATACTCGGATTTCCAACCAATAAACCGTACGTGACCTTGTCGTTCATGAACCCAAGCAATGGTAGCGGGAACTTTTTCACCACTGGCTTGATCAAATATTTCTTGACAGAAAAATGTGACTTGATTGGGTTGATTTTCAGAAGCATTGTCTTGACTAAAACCAGGATTTATGCTCATGGTTAAGGTCAATGTTGTTAATCCTAAACAGGTGGAAAGTGATTGTAATTTCATGATTTTTGAGTCCTTAGTTAAAAAATTAATGTTGATAAAGTTGAATTTTGATAATTCTCGCAGATCCCCGACTTCTTTTTTTGTTATGTCCATAAATGATAAATTGATCTTAGGAGTTGGGGATCTCATTCATTCCTTCGTGAGGTGACAGATCCCCGACTTCTTAAAGAAGTCGGGGATCTAATGTCTTTTATGGTCTGACATTTGCCTGTAAACTATAATTACCAGTTTCCCCCCTTTCGGAAGAATTGGCAATTATTAAATAAATTCCATCTGCTGGTAAATTAGTGACAATTCTAGCATTAAAATTACCTGCTCCTT
>NZ_PGEM01000230.1 GCF_002934005.1 Cuspidothrix issatschenkoi CHARLIE-1
TTTTTTTGAAGTGTTAGAAAACGCTAAAAAGACGATTACAGGGAAAATAACCTTCGATTTTGATTTTGTGAGCCAGTTAAAAAATTATATCCATTCGGTCAATGAAAAAATTCAAGGTCTGATCTCTCAAAATATCCTTTTGAGAAGGCAGTTGGAGATGAAAGATACGGAACTAGGGAAAGTAAAGTTTGATTTGAAGTTGGCAGAAGCCAAAAATAAAGGCTTTGATGACAAATTTAAGACTTACAAAGAAAAAGCGAATGTCCTAGATAAACTTTCAGATGTTTTGAGCGAAGAAGAAATAGAATTGCTGAATGACCGAATAATAGCTTTAGAAACGGGCAAAGCTTTCTCGATAGACAGAGATCTTCAAGGGCCAGAGCTTTGAGCGATTTATGCCGTGAAAGCTATTTGACAACAAGCAGTGACAGAGTACGCTAGGACGTGCCGAGCCGAAAGGCTGAAGCCTTTCGGACGGACACGGACAAAGGACGGTAGTCGCTGGTTGCTTGTTGTCAAATAGACCATGGAATAAAGTAAGCGTACGCGGGATAATAGCGAGTGAAGAAGTAAAAAAGAGGTGATAAGTATGTTAGAAAAAAATAATTATCAAAACAATATAAAGCAATTTAGAGTTAGAGAGGGGTTGACCCAGGAAGAATTAGCTAAGAAAATAAATACTTCAAGGCAAATGATAGGCTTAATAGAAAATAATAAAACAATACCATCCGTAGAAACAGCTTTAAAATTAGCTAAAGTTTTAAAAGAACCTATAGAACATCTTTTTTGTATTTGAAAACGCTTTACTATTTGTGCTTTTAATGATATCATAGTATTAAAATAAATAAATAAATAAAAAGGAGATTGCGTATGTGGCTTTTACCTGTTGTTGGTTTTTTGATTGGAACTCTGTTAGGAAGCCGATAAGATAATGTGTGAAAGAGAGCTTAAGCTCTCTTTTTGTTTGCGCTTCGCAGTGGAAACAAAAAGTCCCTAGGGAACTGGATTCCTTGGGGGCTTCGGTGTGCTTGCGCACTATATTTTCATACGTTAATTATAATATGTGTTGTGAAAATCTGTCAAAGCTATGTTATACTGTTTTGGAGGCGCCTCAGCGATACGGTCGGTGGCGTGAATCTCTTTATCGTTGGGCGACTGGAAACGGATAGCCAAAAGGACACAAGTTTGTGTCGGGTGTGGGCCTGCCTTCAGCTTCGAGCTGTAAAGACCCCTGATACACTTCTAAGAGATTGACCCAATAGGGTCTTTTTTTTTGAAAAATTAAAAAAATGAAGGCTTTTTTTCTAAAGGAGATACTTTCATACTTACTTTATAACTTACTTTATATATACTTTGGGGGTGTAAAAAAGTCAGTGTTATCAGGGGTTTGCGAGGAGATAAGTGAGAAAAAAGTACGTGATACATGAGAAAAAAGTACGTGATACATGAGAAAAAAGTACGTGATACATGAGAAAAAAGTACGTGATACATGAGAGTTTTTTTAAAAAGAGTTGTATTTATCTCTTTAATTTGATAAGCTAATACATGAGAAAAAAGTACGTGAGGTTTGAACATGAAAAAAGGGAAGTCAGAAAATGCATTTGAGGGATTGATGTCTAGGCAAGATTATCTAGTCGTACAAGCCAATGACCTAGCCAAAGCCTTTGGGAATTTAAAAGCCTTTGAACATAAGCTACTGGACTATTGTTTTAGCTATGTGACCAAAGAAAGCACTGCAACAGATACATTTACGACAAATGCAAAAGAGGTGCTGAAGCACTTTGGATTGAACGCTTCAGGGAAAAACTATGAACGTGTGGCACGTGGCTTTAAAGCATTAAACGAAAATACTGCGTTATATCTACCAATCGTTGAGAATGGCGTTAAAGGGATATTGATGACACAGTTATTTAGAAAAATTAAATTTTTAGCTAATGGCGAAGTGGAATTTATCTTTTCAGAAGATGCTGCACCTTACGTATTTGCTTTACGTAGCCAGTTCTTTTCGTTCAAATTGGCAGAGCTAGCTCAAATCAAATCAAAGTATGCCATTATTTTGATGAAATTGTGGGAAGCAAATCGTTTTAAAAATCAACGTGTTACAACCATTCAAGGGGATTTAGATGAGTGGCAAAATTGGTTTTTGGGAACAGAGAAAAGATGGACACCAGCTGTTTTTGCGAGGGACTGCCTTAAAGTTGGGGCAGAAGAGCTAGAGAAAAAATTAGGGGTGGATGTTTATCTGAACGTAGTTAAAAATGGCCGAAAGGTCATTGGATATGAAATGCAGATTACTGATAATCGACAACCAACCACTGCAGAAGTAATCCAACAAGCCAAAGAAGATAGTTATCAAACAGACATCTATGATTTTTTAGATTGATCAGCGCAGGTCAGTTTTTTTGTCGGACAATGGCGAAGCCGTCCGACTGACATTTTGAAAAAATGTCTCGCTCGAAATCGAGCGACGAAGAGAAAACTTGGGGTTCGA
>NZ_PGEM01000231.1 GCF_002934005.1 Cuspidothrix issatschenkoi CHARLIE-1
AAGGTGGCAATGTTGATAATTTAATGCAACAATTAGGAGGAAAATTACCTGTAGATATGGCATTAGGAATTATTCTCCAAGTTTTAGACGGTTTAATCTATACCCATAATGCGGAAATTCCCTATGTTAAATTAGTAGATGGAGGTTATAAACCAGGTAAAGGGTTAGTTCACCGTGATTTAAAACCAAGTAATATATTTCTCTCTAATATTGATGGTAAATTAGTTGCTAAAATTGGTGATTATGGTTTAGCAAAATCCTTTGATTTAGCAGGTTTAAGTGGACAAACTTTAACGAAAAGTATCGGGGGTACACCTGGTTTTATTCCCCGTCAACAGGTATTAAAATATAGGGAATCTCAACCTGCTGTTGATGTTTGGGCAGGTGCAGCTTGCTTGTATAATATGTTGACAGGATATGTTCCCCGTAACTTTACAAAAGATCCTTTTATGGATATCTTAGAAAATGATCCTGTGCCCATTCTCCAACGTAATGGAAATATACCCAAAAAATTAGCCGAGGTAATAGATTTAGCGTTAATTGAAAAGCCACAAATATATTTTGATAGCGCTGAAAAATTTAAGAAAGCACTAATTTTAGTTTAAGATTAAAAATTAAACTTAAAACTTATGATTTCCTTGGCGTTGCTAACCCAGTATTTTCGGAACTTTTGGCAACCTAGAAAGGGTTTAGCCATCGCAGAAGCTTCTGTAATTGGAGTAGTAGCAGCCTTATCTGCGGTATTACTTAAACAAGGTTCAGGGTGGTTGGGAACATGGCGAGTACATACAACCCATATTTTTCCCGCATGGATAGCTTTACCAGCCATTGGCCTAAGTTTGGGGCTTTTTTCTGGTTGGTTAGTGCAGCGATTAGCACCAGAAGCTTTTNGCGAGTAGCTTTTGTCAAGTTAATCTCTGCAATTATCGCCTTGGGTTCGGGGTTAACTTTAGGGAGACAGGGGCCTACAGTTCAGGTTGGTGCGGGGTTAGCTGCGGGTATGAGTCGCCTAGTTCCCACTTCTCCAGAACATCGTCGCCAAATGATTGCAGCCGGCGCAGGGGCAGGTTTAGCCGCCGCTTTTAATGCACCTCTAGCAGGGGTGCTATTTATTATTGAAGAATTATTACAGGATTTATCTGGACTAACATTAGGAACGGCAATAATTGCCGCTTTTATTGGTGGTGTAATTTCCCGGTGGTTGGGTGGTGGAAGTCTGCAATTGGACTTAAAAATGATTGACCATTCTAGCAGTTTTTCCCTATTAGAAATTCCCGTTTTATTAATTTTAGGGGAGTTCTTGCGGGTTTATTGGCGGTTTCTGCTGGGGAAATGTGGCGAGATACTAAGATAATTTGTAAACATTCTATTTCATAATGGCGATCGCGGGCAATTGCCGCAGCCATTTCTAATAATGCGGGTGCGGTTTCTGG
>NZ_PGEM01000232.1 GCF_002934005.1 Cuspidothrix issatschenkoi CHARLIE-1
AATTTTCTCGGCATAAATGCGATGTTATAATTAAAATTCCTTTCTTGATTTATTTTTTCACTGTTATCACCTAAATATTAAAAGAGTGAATATAAGAGTTACCAAAATTTTTAAGGGTAGCTCTTTATTTTTTGTTCAAACATTTATTCAAAATCAGAATGCCTTTATTTTTAATTTTAAGGGGGCATTTTAAAGAATTAGGGGTTATTTATATAGTTTTATACCTAAAAACCTATATTAGCTCTTAAAACGCAAATGAGAGCCAAATAAAAATAATTGCTTTTCACAAACAAAAATTTGAGCAAAACCAGTGTCGAATTTTTTAGACACTGCCCAGTTACATGCAAATTTAAAAATTGGCATAAAAACTGGGCAACCATGCTGGTTGAACGCTATAGTTCCTGCAGGGGCAAAAAAGCATAAAAAAACGCTAGCTTTGATAAGCTAACGTTACAAATTTTTTAAGAAATAATTTTGTTTTTCGAAATTCCAAATAGCCGTAATTGAATGAGCTTTTTGTTCTTCTTCGGTCGTTTTTTCTTCATCGCTTGTTTGAATTAAATTACCTTCTTCGGCATCGTCTAAATTTAAAAGTTTATGTTTTTGTTTAAGTAAACCACCATAACTTAACATACGTTTTCTGTATAAACCTTGTTCTAAATCTTGAACAATTTCTGCGTCTTTTTCATGGTTTCCTGTTAAATAATCGGACGACTTAACCGAGTATTTTGATGTCTCTTTAATTGCAGCTTGTATATCTTTATCGCCTTTTTTATTTGGCTTAATTGCTTTGATATTCGCGACAGGTTTGTAATCAACTTGAAGAGCTTTTTGCCATAAATTGATCCACTCTTCTTGCGTTATATAATTCTCTTTTTTTCTAAAATAAGCATTTTCAACGCACAATAAAACGTGCATATGTTGATTATAACTTCCGTCATTTTTGTTAACTGTAACTTCAGTTGAACGCATAAAACCAATCAAATTTTGTTTTACTTTTTTATATCTACTCAATCTATCAAAAGCTTTAGTTAAATGTTTTAAACTCTGTTCTAAAGTTTCGCCGTCAATCGCATTTTTTGTTGAAAGTGTTAAAAACAACCAACGTGCTTTTGGTTTTTCTTTAACGACTTCCTCAATTACTTTTTGGGCTTGATAACTGTTTTTCATTGAACGCCTCCAATTACAAACCGGACATAATTTCGACTTACAAAACCATGTTTTATAAAGTTTTAAATACCCTTCATCAGTCGGCTTAAATTCTAAGACGTTACCACATTGTTTTACGTTAAAAGCCTTTTTAATTTTTAAAATTTCCAATATATCTGCATAACTTACATTATCGATTTTCTTCTCTCTCCATGGGCGTCGTTCCCCATTTTTAGACATATCTTTTAATGTTTCATTATCTTGATTTTCGTCTATATATTTTGTAGTATTATATTGCATATAGAAAGACCTCCAGTAGTTTTTTATTGAGTAGACGCTTTAATCATACTACTGGGGTTTTTTTATGTCAAAAAATCTTTTCACGCATAAAAAACGCTCTAAACCCTTTCATTTCAAGGATAATGAGCGTTTTTATAAAATCGAGTTATTTCTATATAGTATCAAGACAAGAAGAAACTCGTTTCACTCGTTTCAAAAAACCACCTAAAATCACTTAGGCGATTTATATTTTAAATAACTTAATATCAGTAAAAATGTAGCGTTTAAAACTAATAGAAAAGCAAGTAATATTTCAAAAGTTCTACTCGTAAATAAATTAAAAGTAAAACAAAGTAGCAAAATAAAATTTATTAAATATCCCGAAAACATAAGCCAATCTAAATTAATTTTTTTAATCAAATAACCATCTCCTTTTTAAAATATATCACACCTATTTTTGCTTTATTCCAATTGCTTTATTGACGTTGAGCCTCGGAACCCTTAACAATCCCAAAACTTGTCGAATGGTCGGTTTAATAGCTCACGCTATACCGACATTCGTCTCCAAGTTTAGTTAAGGGTTCTTCTCAACATCAATAA
>NZ_PGEM01000233.1:0-2529 GCF_002934005.1 Cuspidothrix issatschenkoi CHARLIE-1
TAACAAGTACGGTAGAACCTGTTTTTTCACTTTTTTGTAGATTCAGGTTCTGTGATCAAGAGCCTGATATTTTTGTTAAAATACCCATCTAGAGGTATGATTGGAGTATTTTTTTTTGATAATCTACAGTGGAAAACTTGATTCATCCTGAAACAGAAAATATATCTGTGAAAATCAAAATTATGAGATGTGACATTAATATTAAATTTATTTAGTCAGGATGTATACAGAAAAAAGGGTTAAACCCCAAATACATGGAAACGTGAATGAAACTTTACAGACAGAAAACATTAATTTAAATCGGCAAGTATATCAACGTCTAAAACTTGCTTTAAATCTCGGGTTACGTCGGCAAATTCTCTTTGCTATTTGCGATGATCTCAATTTAAGAAATCGGATAGCAGCGAGGTTACACTCTACCTTCGCCTATCCTGTGGGACAGATTCTTTATCAGCGAGCTAAGGCGGGTGAATTTAACAATCCAGCTTACCCACGATTAGTAACTTTGCGCTTAAATTTGGGCGATCCCAATCCCATTGCCCAAATCAATCAATGGTTAGTTAATTATCCACCGCCAATTGTGGGAGGATCATCGGATCATCCTGGTCGTCCTTTACCCATCCCTGGATTTCAAATTGTGGGGGTGGAAATGTTAACTAAAGAACCAGTCGCAGTACAACGGTTATTTTTGAATTATCTGCGTTTGAGTGAACAGCATTTATTTGGAAAGGAATCTAGTCGCTTTTTAGAATCCAGTCTGTTATTTTGGGTTTCTCGTCCTTGGTTGTCTGCAATTCAGCAATCAGCGCCTCAATTTTGGCATTGTCGGACTGGTGTATTTGTATTTGCAGGAGAACCTACCCCTACTATAGATAATCGAGATGATGGGGAGGTTTTCGGCGATTCTCGCAATTTAGAACGGCAAAATTTTGAGTCTTTTGTTTTTGATCATGAGGGACTTTCTAAAGAAGTTAAACATCCCACTCCGGTTGATTTAACCCCATCTAGTCAGGATGATTCATTAAAGCAAACTCCCGCAAAATCTCCTGCTGCACCAATTAGCAATAAGCAAAGTTTCCCTTCCCTATCTCATATTAACCAAGAATTAGAAAGCTTGGTTAATGCCACACTCAATATTGATAATAGTCGACAAACACAGGAAATTCTGGCAGAGATTGAACAATTACATACTCAACAGGCTAAGGGTGAAAATTTATCCGTTGCTTATCAAAATCTTGGTAATTTCTATCGCTTGCAAATTGAACAAGGAGATGTTACCTTAGAAAAGTTGATGATTGCCATTTTGTCCTATCAAGAAGCGGTCAGCTATGATGAAAATTCTCCACAATTACCACATATTTTAAATGATTTGGGGACACTTTATTGGATGTTACACCGCATCCCTGATAATGCAGAGGAAGCAAAAATTTATATTCAACAAGGCATAGATTTTTATAAATTAGCACTGAAATCAATTACAGGTGATACTCAGCCAGAAACCTATGCACGTATCCAAAATAATCTAGGGACGGCCTATGGAGATTTGTCCAAATTTGCTGAACCGGTAGAAAATTGGCAAGCTGCGGTAATTGCTTACCATGAGGCCTTACATTACCGACAGGAAGAAATAGAACCTTTAAAATATGCTGCTTGTCAGAATAATTTGGGTACGGCTTACTGGCATTTAGGACAGTATAATCAGCCTGTGGAAAATCTGCAAAAAGCGATCGCTGCTTATAAACTAGCATCTATTCACTATCCACCAGCAGACGAACCCCTAAAATATGGCATGATTCAAAATAACATTGGGACGGCATATTGGAATCTTTCCCAATATGAACAACCAATGGAAAATCTGCAATTAGCAATTCAGGTTTATAATGAAGCCCTAAAATATAGAACACCAAAAAATGTTCCCCATGGTTATGCAGCAACGCAAAATAATCTCGGTATTGCCTATTGGCATCTAGTCAATCAATCACAAACAACAAAGGAAAATAAACAACAACTTGTCCAATTCTGTATTCATGCTTATGAGGAAGCCCTGAAAACCGCCCACTCATGCAGTGATTTACCATTAAGCTTTGATATCTGGGTAACACATAATAATCTCGGATTGGCTTATTATTACTCGGTAATCAATGTAGCTTTTAATCGGGATAAAAAAATGTTATCTCTAGCTTTAGAATCAGCTTTAGAAAATCACTTACAAGCATTAACGGGATTTGCCAAAGAAACGGAAAATTATCAAACAACAATTAGCCATATTATTAACACCATTCGCACTTTCCATAATGAGTTAGGTATTCAAGGACAAAATGTAGCTTTGTCTAAACTGCCAGGTCAGTTATTACCACATATTTTACCTAAGTTGTAACTGTTGTGACTATATAGGGGTTGCTGAAAAACTTGTCTATGAGGAGAGGGAATGGGGAATGGGGAACACTTAACCCTTAACACTTAACTCTTAACACTTAACTGGGAACTCTTAACCGGGAACTTTTAACAGGGAACTCTTAACTGGGAACT
>NZ_PGEM01000233.1:2711-3478 GCF_002934005.1 Cuspidothrix issatschenkoi CHARLIE-1
AAAATCATGAGAGTGTATAGTTTTCAGGTAAATTCTGTATCTCATTCAAGTGCATACAGCTATATCTATTTACAGCTTATACTAAGAGACCTTTTTTACCAATTTTTTGCCTTTTCAAACATCCTCTAATCAGAGGTGAAATCTCTAAACTCACTTCTTCATTTATCTTTTGGGTAGAGATAAGGAAACGCCTTTTTAGGGATTGAATACTACTAACTATTGGTTCATAAACCTGATAACTTTTTTCCAGTTCACTTAATAAAATTGATCCGTTTTGACTAGATATAAAATGCAGTAATTCTATTTCTGATGGTGGTAAGATATCTAAACTTTGCTCTAAAAGATCCCTTAATTCGATATCTATAAAAGGTTGATCTAGCTGCAAGAATTTATTGGTGTCACCTGCAAATAATTCTTGAATAAGATAACCAATGATTTGTAGATATTGGGGACTTCCTTGATAAATGTTCAGCAATTTTCGATAATTTTCTTCATTTTTTAAGCCATATTTTTTAAGAATGTTTACACCATCATGATCTAATCCCAATAATTCTAAGGTGAAAACATGACTATGATCAGTTTGTGGTCTAGATAATTCACGAATTTCTTCACTACTATTGATAATCAGACAACTTCGATGTTTGGTTGTTGATAATAATTTAAACAGATTCCCATATCCTTCATACCCTGGTTGATATTTACCTGATACTTCATGCTTTCAAAAATATGACAGTTAACATCGTCAATTATAATCAGATAAGAGTGTT
>NZ_PGEM01000233.1:3486-5986 GCF_002934005.1 Cuspidothrix issatschenkoi CHARLIE-1
ACTGATCATTAGGGTAAATTGTCTCCGTGATTAGTTGTGTTAAACTGGGTAGATATTTTAAACTTTTATAAATGACGAACTCAAAGCTTTCTTTGATATTATCAACTAATTTTAAAGCTAGAGTAGTTTTTCCAATGCCTCTAATACCCAGTAAGTTGATTAAATTACATTTTCCTTGGAGGATTTTTTGTTGTAGTAATGATAATTCTAACTTACGTCCATAAAAATCACCGATTTCAGGAGCGTCTTTTAAATCTAGATGAGAGGTTATTTGTTCTTGTTCATGGATAATTTCATCATTTTCTGATGATGGTGCTGATTCTTTAAATGGACTACCACTATTGATTGTGAAAACATTAGTTGAAGAAAAAGCACATCTACCTAAAGTTGACTTGAGATTAAATTTGTTAACTTTTTTTAAACTTTTATAAATAAGGATTTCCACAGTTTACTGGTGCTATCCTTGATGTATTTTTCACTGTGTTGGTGTTCTTTAGCGATATCTGCGTAAGTTCTACCCTGTAGTATCCCTTCTAGGATAGCTATTTGTAAATCATTGAGATGTCGTCTTTGATGCTCAAAGACTTGGTTATTTGCAATTTCAATTATTTCTTCAGAATTCAACACTACTCCCCCCTTCAAGTCAAGACTTTCTGAAATTTTATCATGATTGTAATAAGTCTTATAGTGAAACTAAATAGACAAAACTCATCTGCGCTGGTTAGAAATTTGTTAGCCTGGTGACTGTAAGTCACGGCTACACAACCCGCTTTCGTGGGCTTGGTGCAAGAGATAAATTTTTGACTAATAGCGCTTGTAAAGATTTTTATGGGTGACAGGATATTACTTTTAGAGACTTTTTCACGCTTCTACATACTTTTGAGGTATTGACATCCTCTTTTAGGCGTATTAAATTCAGTATGTTTGAAAACTATCGTAATTTTATTGTGGGTCGGGTAGTGAATTTCATATTTATCCACATTTACTCCCAATAAGAAAATAGGACAGTATTACAAAGTATAAAATCGTAGAGTTATGAACATCCTACTTAACTCCATTCTTCCTGTAACATACAATCAATTGATTAATTTTGCCAATAAAAACAACTTCTGGCAGGTTTTTGATACTGCTTTTGGCACACAATATAACCGCAGCCTTGCGGAAATTATGCGGTTACAGTGGGAAGCTGGGGATTTTAGTCAACTTCCCCAAATAGAAATTCTTGATAGTAGTATTCTTGGCGGTGCTAATGGCGCTTATGCTAGTAGTAAGCTGTTGTGTAGCTAATTGTATAATAAAAAATCAAGTAACCAAGTGATAGCTTCTGAATTATGCCAGCAAAAAACCATCTGTCTCAAGAACAGAGAGAAAAACTATCCAATGGTGCAACAATTAGTACTGCATCAGCAACGGGAACTATTATTCATAATGATTTAGCTTTAGCTACAATCCAACTGCCTTTCCCAATTAAACTATTTACAAAGCTTTCCCAATCTGGTTCTTTTTATAATTTCCAAATAGTAGGTAACTATGCTTATCTAGCGACTGAGACTGGTGGACTAGAAATTAGAGACATCAGTGATCCGACTAATCCCATAGTCAAGGGCAGATGGAATTATAATATTTCTTCTGGATCTGTAACTTCTGGCTCTGTGTATAAAGTACAGGTAATAGGCAACTATGCTTATGCAGCTAGTGGTAGAGGATTAGAAATAATAGATATCAGCAATCCCACTGCTCCTACCCTCAAAGGCAATTATAATACTTCCGGGACTGCCTGGAATGTACAGATAGTAGGCAACTATGCTTATGCAGCTAGTAATAGAGGATTAGAAATAATAGATATCAGTGACCCTTCTAATCCTAAATCCAAGGGTAGTTATCCGTCCGGCTACGTTAGTGATGTACAAGTAGTAGGCAAGTATGCTTATGCATCTAGTGGTAGAGGATTAGAAATAATAGATATCAGTGACCCTTCTAATCCTAAATCCAAGGGTAGTTATCCGTCTGGCTACGTTAGTGATGTACAAGTAGTAGGAAACATTGGTGTAACTGACATTAACGAAACTGTTGCCAATCTAAGCATTTCTCCTAGTAATGTAACTCAAACGGAAGGAAATTCAGGCAATAAACCCTTTACCTTCACCGTCACCCGCACAGGTAATACCACAGGGACAAATAGTGTTAACTGGAAAGTAACAAGTTCAGGTACTAATTTTGCTGATGCTAATGATTTTGGCGGAACTTTACCTTCTGGTACATTAACATTTGCACCTAATAAACTCACCGAAACAATTACCATAAATGTTACTGGTGATACAAGCATTGAACCCAATGAGACCTTTACCGTTACTCTCTCCAGTCCTACCAATGGCGCAACAATTACCACCACATCAGCAACGGGAACTATTACTAATGATGATTTACCTGTTAATGTTTTACCCACCATTACCCTAGCAGTATCACCAAGTAGTGTACAAGAAGATGGTACAACAAACTT
>NZ_PGEM01000027.1 GCF_002934005.1 Cuspidothrix issatschenkoi CHARLIE-1
ATAATTCTTATGATATGCTCTACAAAAATTCGTTTACTGGACAGTTTTTTATTTGCCTCTTTCTGTTCATCTGTTAATTCTTTATTTCTGGGCTTTTTCTTAGGTGTAGTCATATTATCTCCACCTATATAAGCTTTATCTCCTTGAAATTTTTGTTGAGAATCAAATTTCTCTTGTTGATCTCTAAACAAAGAAATATCGCTAGTTGGTCCTGGCTTTCCTACTATCACATCTACTATATCTTTAGCTTTTGGCATAGACACAACTTGATTTTTAAATGAGTGATATTTCTTCTTTCCCGAATAGTATCTTTTTTGCTAATGTAATCCTAATACTTCAAATGTTGGCATTTGCCTGAGATAAAATAGTGTCAGGCATATTTCTTCTTCAATTGTTAATTTTGGTTTACGTCCACCACCTGGTGAATTAACACGCAACTTACCTTTTTCTAACTGACCTTTTTGCTCCTGATGAGCTAACAAAGCCTGCTCCATCAATGAAATAAATTGATCATAGCTAATTCCCAGTATTCCCCTAGCGCGTTTTGGGTGCAAATGTATATAATGGATGATATTTTTCATGTTTGGTAGAGCCACGGTATATCTTCAATTTACCGTTCTACCATTTTTTTGTATATATTGCGGACAGGTCTAATAGTTCTTCTGTATCAAAGGGTTTACGAATAAAATCATCAGCACCAGCATCTAAACCTGTAGCTACACTAGGTTCATGAAAGGCTGTGAGTAACAAAATGGGAATATAGTTAAGCTTTGGATTATTGCGAATTATCCGTGTGACTTCATAACCATTTATACCCGGCATCATCACATCTAAAATAATCAGATCCGGTGGAAATTGGGAGACTTTTTCGAGTGCCATTTCTCCATTAGTCGCTGACTCTATATCATATCCTTCGCTTTCTAACAGTGTTTGCACTAAAATTAGGTTGTCTGCGGTATCATCAACTGATAAAATTCGGTCTTTTTTGAAAGTAGGCATAAATTTTGATCATTTATAGTTGTAGATGCGGATAATTTATTGATGCTTTATTTCCAGAATATACAGGATATAAATGATAATAACTGTCAGGAGAAACTGGATGATCTGAATCTGGTTTAAAGCTAACTTTCCGTGGTAATTCTATTGTAAACATTGAACCAATTCCTAGTTGACTTTCAATATATATTTTTCCTCCCATTATTCTGACTAGTGCATCAATTATAGCTAAACCTAACCCTGTACCGGAATATTTGCGGCTGAGTCCTTGATCAACTTGATGAAAGGCTGCAAAAATATTTTGAAAATCTTGATCCGCAATACCAATTCCTGTATCTTTGACAGAAATTTTCACTCGGTTTTTAGGTATTTCTGATATTTCTACCCAAATATTACCAGTTTCAGTAAATTTAATGGCATTGGTAAGCAAATTAGTTAAAATTTGCTGTAATCTGGCAGCATCATTGAATACTATTGTATTGTTTAAATTCCTGGTCACTATTAAAGATAAATTTTTGGCTTGTGCTAAAGCACTGATTTCTAAGAGAGTATGATTAACAAGCTTTTCTAAATCTAATAGTTGGAGATTAAGTTCTAATTCTCCTGCTTCTAGGTGAGAAAATTCCAGAATTGCATTGATTTTCATGAGTAGATTTTTACCATTATCGAGAATTTTCTCGACAATCTCAAATTGTTGATTGCCCAAGTGACCGAATTTAGGACGGAGGAGAATTTGGGAAAATCCAATAATGGCATTCATAGGAGTTCTTAGTTCATGGGATATAGTCGCTAAAAATAGGGATTTTAATTTTGATGGTTCTAAAATTTCGAGTTTTTGTTGTTGTGATGCTAATTGTTGATTCTGTGCAATTACCTGTTGTTGACTTGCTTGAAGTTGCTGATTGAGTAAGTCTATCTCCATTTCATACTGATGGAGACGAATCGCTCTTCGTAAAATTTGCACTATGGTTTCTGGAGATAATGTAGATTTAATAAAATACTCACTAGCACCTGCTTTTATACATTCTTCTGCCATTGCTGCTTTCCCCGGATCTATCAGGATAATTAGGGGAACTTTGATGGCGGAATCTTTGATTTTATGGATAAATGTTAAGCAATCTGTATTTGCTAGATGATAGTCGAGAAATACACAGTCATAATGATTATTCACAAGAGCAGAAAACCCCTGATTTCCGTCTTTGATTTCATCAATTCTCATACTGATATCTGTTTCTTTGAGAGATAACCGTAACATCATACGGTCTGTCTCATCATGTTCTAGAAGTAAAATTCTTAACTGTTCTTCCATCGGCTTTTATGTTGGCTGTTAAATACAGATTGATAGTTAGCATTTCTGTGTTTACAGTTTATAGATTATACAAATAATAATGGTGATTGTCTGGTAATAATATACTGAAATAGGAGATTAAATCGAGATTTTACAGGTTATCGAGGGTAAATTGATCACTTGACCTGACTATTTTAATCAATTTTAGTTTTTTTGCCAGTCTAGAAGCCAATTTTTTCTCGATAACTAGAGTTTTTACATTTTTCAATGATACATGAGCATAACTTACTACTGGATGAGCTAATTTACAATTAAGTAAAATAAAATACTTTATCCAGTTGAAAATATTGTAAATTACTTATTCATTAAATGTCCTCACCCATTAGTGAGAGTTGTATAGAAACATTGTCTACCAACAGCTAAAGTAGTTTTACTGAAACAATAGTAATAACAGGCAAAAAAATTCTTTCTCCTTACAGGTATAAATACGCTGTAATCTTAATAAGATAGAAAAGATTGGCCGGAATAATCCAAATTGATGTAATCAAAGTTACTTTTACACCCCCTGTGATCAAGTTCTCTGCTTTTAAAGTGTTTTCTCTGTCATAATCTAATCTTATGTTACCTGCTAACTACTACATTGTATCAATTCTCTAATCGAATGATCATACTTTCAGGTAATTGTTACCATTTGTTTTGAATAATTTGATTCTTTTTGTGACGAATTTCTATATATCCTTAGCTAGATTTTTATCTGTACCTGCATGGCAAAATATACAATTGCTTCTGTCTAAAGATAGATGTTTATAAATAACATAATCATCTATTCTTGGGTTGGGTAAGTTAGATCAAATTCTTAGCAAAATCTTTAGTTAGTGCGGCTGTATAAAATATAGCTATCTAATAAAAATCTGATTTATTTCCCTCCTAGCAGCTAATACTGATCGGTAAAGGGAGAAAGGGAAAGATAAAACTTTTAGTTCTTGGCAATTAATCTTTTCCCAAATCCACTAATACCAATTCTATGAGAAGCTGTGAATAAATTTGATAGAGACGTTCAGCTTTGGTAGAGACGTTCCGAAGGTCTCTGAAAAATAAAGTGCATCTTTCTCCAAAAATAGGATAACAACCTTGAGGTTGTTAAGCGGGGAGTATTTTTATATCTTCCAGTTTTAAAAACTATTTCAGAAGCAATCCGATTATCAGGGGTATAACAATGAGTGACGTGAGTATTGTTTTAATTGAAGATCATGATTTAACCCGGATGGGACTGAGAACAGAATTGCAGTCCCATGGCGGCTTTAAAGTTTTGGGTGAGGCGGCGAATGCAACTCAAGGTTTAAAATTACTGGAAACCACTAAACCAGATGTGGCGGTGATAGATATTGGTTTACCTGATATGGACGGGATTGAATTAACCCGCAAATTTAGACGCTATCAAAGTGAAACGGGACAAACACAGACAAAAATTTTGATTTTGACAATGGATAATACAGAAGATGCTGTTTTGGCGGCTTTTGCGGCGGGAGCAGATTCTTATTATATGAAAGAAACAAGTATTAATAAATTTACGGAAGCTGTACAAGCTACTTTTTGTGGTCATTCTTGGATTGATCCAGCGATCGCTAATTTAGTATTACGGAAAGTGCGTCAAGATGTCCCTAACGAACATCAAGCGGCAGATAGACCCAAAACTGTGAAAATCGAAGCCTTAGATACAGAATATGAACAAGTTTTAGAAACCTATCCCCTAACTCAACGAGAATTAGAAATTTTAGAATTAATTGTCGCCGGTTGCAGTAATGGACAAATTGCAGAAAAACTATATATCACTGTGGGAACAGTGAAAACTCATGTTCGCAATATTTTAAATAAACTCTGTGCTGATGATCGCACCCAAGCAGCAGTTCGGGCTTTGCGTTCTGGTTTAGTAGTATAGAGCAGGAGGCAGCGGTTCGGCTTACTTCGACTCTTCGACTAGTTCAGGGCATCCCAATCTCAGTATAAGTCGCTCACCAAGGGGGCGGGGGAGAAGTAAGTATTTTTCTTACCTATTACCTATTACTTCATAAATCTTTGCTCTAAACATTCGGCGATGCGTTGGGCTGCACCTGGGTGTCCCATGCGTTCAAGGCCATTTTCAGCGATCATTTGCAGGAGGTCGGGATTTGTGAAGAGAGATTGAATGGCTGGGACAACTTGAGAGGGTTGGTTAACTAGGGTGAGGGATAGTCCTAAGAGACGACTTTGGGCTTCGGCAAAACCGGGGTTATATTGGGGTCCTTGACCGGGAATGGCGATCGCTGGTTTTCCCAAACCAATAAACTGTTCTGTGGCAGTTCCCGCCATGGCAATGGCTAGATCTCCCCAATGTAAACAGTCATTGTAGGCTTTTTGGGTCAAGATAAAATGGGAGTTTTTTTGTTGAAAAACTAAACTTTCTGAGTCAGAAATAGGTAAAGGTGATGCGTTACTAAGTTTCCAACCCTGAATCTGCAAGGTTTTTACTAGAATACTACAATCTAAACCAGGAGCGATCGCTCCTAAAAAAATCATCGTCCCCGCAGTATGAAAAACCGAATCCCGTTGTTTTAAACTCGCCATCAGCGCGGATACAGCAATCATCATCATTTCCCAGTTATTATATGCTTCTGGCGCACGAGAACCAGGCAGTAAAGTAATGATAAACGGGCGGATTACTTCTTGCTGTTCCCCATCATGACGATAAAATTGCTGGCTAGTAACACGACTTTCTAACCCATCCATCATGGGATTTCCCGCATCCACAGCCGGAATAGGCCAGGTTTTTAAAATTTTTGTTGTCAGCGTATCTCTGGGAAATACGGCCTGACAACCTTTACGACTCATTAACCACCTTTCCCAAGGATGGTAAATTGAACCGGAAAAATTTTCCCATCGCGCAGACTTTGACTTTCGCGGTAACAACCCCGTTTGATCACGTACATAATACTCTGATTTAGCCGTACCCACAAAAGCATAATTAGCACCACTGGCCGCCGCAAACAACAACGGAATAATATCTCCTACCGCTAACACTGCTTTTGGATTACCTAACTTTGTTTGTAAATTTACCCAACGGCGGATAGATTGAATTTGATTCCAAGTTAGTTGAATCAAACCACCCCGCACATCACGCATCAATTCCCGTCCATCCATATAGATAAAACCGCCTGATGGCATAGTTTGTACTTTGCCAATCACAGGTATATCTATATTTTGATAAGCTAGACCTTCACCCACAATTGGTAAAGCAAAAATATCCGGTGCAGAAGATAATTTTTGTAGTGCCTGGATAATCCGCACCGCAATGATATCTTCCCCATGACCATTGCTTAAAACTAATAACTGTAACGGAGAATTGACCATTAGGTTTTTATAAATGCACTTGATTAATATAGCGGTAATTTAGTCAAAAACTTGATTAACCTTTGACTCCACTACCCGTATCCGTAGGGACAATGTATTTTTGTAAAAACAAAAATAATAATAACACTGGTGTAATAGAAATGACCGAACCAGCAGCTACTAAGCGCCAATCCAAAGAGAATGTCCCCGCTAATTTGGCTACTCCCAAGGGTAAAGTATATAAACTCTCATCCTGAATGACAATTAAAGGCCATAAAAAGTCACTCCAAGCACCAATAAATACAAATATAGCTAGGGTAATCAGTGCTGGTCGAATAGCAGGTAACATAATATGCCACCATAATCCTAACTCAGAACTACCATCCAAACGGGCAGCCTCCTCAATTTCTTTCGGTACACTCAACAGGGCTTGGCGTAGCAAAAATATACCAAAGGCAGAGGCTAAACTAGGGAATATTACCCCTAGATAACTATTCCTTAACCCTAGCTGTACTGTCAAGATATATAAAGGAATCATGACAATTTGGAAGGGAATCATAATTGTGGCGACGATAGCAATAAAAATTGCATTTCTACCCACAAATGAGAGTCTAGCTAAGGGATAAGCCGCCAAAGAGCAAAATAACAAATTTAACCCAACTGTTAATGCTGATACTATGACACTATTGTATAAATATACTCCAAATGGTAAGGATTGCCAAACCTTGGAAAAGTTTTCTAGTGTTGGTTGACTGGGTAATAATTGCGGTGGTGACTGCCAGATATTTTCCGTAGGTGATTTTAAGGCTGTACTGATCAGCCATAATAATGGAAATAGCATGATAAAAGCGATCGCTGCTAAAATTCCATAAGTAACTAAAGTTTGCCTTCGTGAGTTTTTTAAATTCATCGTTCCTAAAATACAAATGTATAAAATCTTTTATATCTTATATATTCCCTAAATAACAGAAGTTTTCAGAAATTTTGGGATATGATCAAAGCGAAATTTTCAAAATCAGTAATATTTTTTGGTTCTTCGGTACTTGTTATGCTAAATTACTAATTGGGTAAGAGGGAACAGGGAACAGGGAACGGGGAACAGGGGAAAAAATCTTTAATTTTCTAGTTTTTTAATCAGGCTAATAATCATTCTGCTTTCTTCTTCTAATTTGTTGAACCATAGCATATAGTTCATCTTTGGAAAAAAGTTTAGTAAGAAAATAGCACCCTTGGTGCAATATCCATCCCTTTTTGCCAAATCACTAAGTTTTTAAAGTCATTAATATCCGACATTTTTACTGTTCCCCATTCCCCATTCCCCATTCCCTGTTCCCTGTTCCCTGTTCCCTGTTCCCTGTTCCCTGTTCCCTGTTCCCTGTTCACTATCATCTAAGTTATATATACGAAATTTGGAGTCTTAACCGTGAGTTTATTTGATGATTTAAGTCGCTTTTTAGAAAGTCGTTTAGAAGAATTTTTGCGGAATAACCCTCATTTAGAGTTACAAGCACTATTAGAACAACTGCGAGAACAAGAAGAGGATACATTAAAATTAGTGGCTGATTTACAATTACAACAGAAGCGATCGCAAGAAGAAATTCTTGCTACCGCCCAAGAAATACAAAAATGGCATATCCGTATTCAAAAAGCCCAAGCCGCAGGTAGACAAGATTTAGCCATCCCCGCCCAAGCAAGAGAAGCAGCACTACTGCGAGAAGGAAACCAAATGTGGGGACAAATGCAAGGTTTAAAAGAACGCATTACCCAATCTCAAGAACTACTTCGCAAAATTCAACAACGTCGTCAAGAAGTACAAGCTAAAGCAACAGAAGCACAAACCGCCCGCACTAAAGCCCAAGCCCAACAACGCTTAGAAACTAATGCTTGGAATGTGGCAAGTAATTATCAGAGTAATTCTGATGATTTAGAAGATACATTTCGCCGTTGGGAAACCCAAGACGAACTAGAAAAACTCAAAAGAAATATGGGGAAATAATTTGTTATTTGTAGGAAACAGGAAATGCTGACTCCTGACTCCTACTTATACTATAACAGGCTATTAAGAGGATGTCTGAAAACTTTTTTATGTGGTATCCAACACTTGTAGATCCCCCTAAATCCCCCTTATAAAGGGGGACTTTGATAGATTTATTCCCCCCTTATAAAGGGGGACTTTGATAGATTTATTCCCCCCTTATTAAGGGGGACTTTGATGGATTTATTCCCCCCTTATTAAGGGGGGTAAGGGGGGATCTCGATCAAATATGACACTTATCAGACATCCTCTAAGTTGAGGAACCTCACCAATATACATACCATCTTCATCTCTTTCAATTACTTGGTTTTATTTGTCATTGCGATAGTTTACTAATAGGGTTAGCAATATTCGATTTTTATTATTACACAAAGTAAAGATCCCCGACTTCTTAATTTAATCTTTGGTAGATAATATTAATTTATCAAAGAAGTCGGGGATCTGGGTATCAGTAATTTTATCATTTTGGTTTTTTGCTTCTTTCCCAAGCTTTTGATGCTGGTGGTGGAGGTGATGATGGTTTTTTGTAACTTCAATAATTGTACTAATCACTTGATAAAGTTTATCATCTTTAAACCTTTTTCCATGCTTCTTGTAATGTTTGTGCTGGAATTGATAGGTTGTTCATATTTTTTATATTTATGTAGTTATATTTTTGGAACTTGATGATATTGTATCATAAGAGGATAAGAAATTACCCAGCCTAAAAATATGCCTAACCAAGCTGTAGTAACAAAAACTAAAAATTGGTGCCATTTATTGAAGGATTGTTTTAATTTTCGCTTCACTGGAAAATATATAAAACAGAAACAAATCTCTACACGTTCAAATAGTAGAACCCCCAGATTTAGTGAAGAAAGATCAGAATTGTCCTCGGCTGAGAAATATTGAGCACAACTTAAAGCCCAGAAAGCCACCGCTACAACAGCAGAAGTATGATTTGTAGGATTAAGGTTTTTATTTATATATACAAGAAATACAAGAAATAAATAAATTATTAGATAAAATAAACTCATTATTCCTAACCAAAACCAAGGAATATTATTTATTTTAACCCTTGTTGTTATAGGATTATTAGGACCAACAAAAACAGGATATGTTTTATCTATTTTAACAGTCTTTTCTTCTTTATTATTACTAAACTTATAAACATTATTACCAGAATTTCCCCCTTTAACTGTTGATAATAACTTTAACCATTCTCTCATAGATTGCGGACGATATTCCGCTTCTAAATTCATACCTTTAAGTATTGCCAGATTCAACCCATCACTAATACCAACAACATATTTATTAGGAGAAATTAACGGTTTATTATACAATTTTCTATCTAGCGAACTTTCAGGACGTTTACCTGTAACCGCATAATATAAAGAAGCAGCTAAAGTATAAATATCTATGGTTACTTGTCTATTACCTCCCATTTGTTCATAGGGTGCAAAAGCAATATTAGCAGGATGATGAGAAGTAAAATATCCATCTTGGGGCATTATTTCCCCAGCAATTCCAAAGTCAATTAATACAGCTTTGCCATTTTTTTGTACCATAATATTACCAGGGTGTGCATCCCGATGAACTAAACCCTGTTGATGCACAAAAATTAAAGCCTCTCCAATTTGCTTGATATATTCAACTGCTTTTAATTCTGGTAATGCTCCTTGTTCTTCGACTAAATTAAATAAACTTTCACCTGGTACAAAGTCCATTACTAAACAATATGTTTTACCATCTTCAAATAATTCTGTTACACGGACAATATTCGGGTGTGGTTGTTGAGAAAGTTGTGCTAATTTGCGTCCTTCTTGAATAAATCTTTTGACGTAATTAGGATATTCAGAATCATTTTTTAGGCTTTCATTAGGGGTTTTTATCACTACCCACTGATTTAAAAGTGTATGTTGTGCTTGATACGTAATTCCAAAACCACCTTCTCCCAGGACTTTTTCGATAACGTATCTTCCACCCTGTAATTTATACCCCTTTTGCCAAACCATAGGTTAAAAATGCCAAAAAACAGTTATGTACATTTTGGCACAGTCGGGTATGATTTGGGTAGATATGCTAACTTCTCGATTTTCCCGAAAGATTAACTGGTTGAATTCCAGAATAAATTAGCAATCACTCTAATTTTCAACTTTTTAAAATGTTTCTTCTAAAGCTGTTCTATTTTATTTCTCAATTCAATCAAATCAGGGTATTGATTAATGTCAATATTATTAACTGCCCATTTAGAATAATCATACATGGAGATATAGGATGAGTTATATGGTCTTTTTTTATCTTGACTAATTTTCTGCATTGCCTTGTAAATATCTTTACCATTAAACCAAATTAAATACTGCTCTTGCTGCCAAAATTCCTGTTGATTAAAAAGCTGTAAATACTTAGACAGACTTTCTTCAAATTTATCTATTGTCACTTCAGCTACCGTATTTTTAAATTCATTAATTAATGATAAAGCCTGATTTTTACAATCAGATAAATCTAGAGAATCTGGAATTTTCTTAGTCCATTTTGTTTCTAACTGTTTTCTACTCGCACTAAGTTGGCATAAATTACCTAACGCCCATCTAACAGCTTGATAATCTCGCAAAATTCTTGCAGCATCTTCTACCCATTGAGTAATTTTATCAACGCCTGGTGAATTACCATGTCCCCAGTTAAAAATAGTAGGATTTTCTAATTTTTCTGCATATTGGGTGATCCAATATTGATGAATCAGTTCAGGTTCAAGTAAATAGTTTTCAATACAAGTACGATGAGATAGAAAAGCTCTATTTCCTAATTTATCTATTTGTAGTAATTGAATTTCTGATGTAGGGTCAATATCAAAATCACGATCTCTGAAAATGATATAGTTGTTGGCAGTTTTTTGATTTTCCTCCTTATTTTGTTTTTCATTATTTTCATCATTTTTCTTTTTAAAATAGGCGTTAATAAAGACCGAAAAACTAAACTTACTGCCACTAGCAACAATTGTAACACTATTGGATTGATTCTCTGTCACCTTATTAAGTACATCTAAATCAAGATTACCCTCACAAAAAATAACTTTATTCCGAACTACTCCCATCATTGAATTATTCCTCTATGATTCTGATAGATGATTCAGGTACTAATTGTGCTACATAATCAGAATGAGTAGTAATAATAAACTGATTATTTTTACCTAATTTTGGTAAAGTTCTGAGTAAAGCTTGTTGCATTGGTGGATGTAAATGTAATTCGATTTCATCAATTAAAATTACTGAATTATGAATATTCCAATTCATAAAATCCATAAGTATAGGAAACGTCGCACGTTCTCCCCCAGACATTTCCGAAAATTCATAGTGAGTTTTATTTTTACTGTTATAAATATAAAACCAAGGTTCACTGAGAATATCATCTATGTTATCTCGTATTTCTATACCTTCAAATTCACGTCCTGAAAAAACAGTTTTATAAACTTTTGCTATTTCTGCGTATAAATCCTTTGCTCCTGGACGAAAATTTTTACCATTTTTTCCATATTTCTCATGAAAAATTTGCCATTTTGCTAGGCGATCGCGTAAAATATCCTCTGTAATTTCTAATTGATTTTTTGGATCTTCAGGAGTTAAACTGGTTGCTGTTCTCTGTTCTGTGTACCAAAAAACTGTACCCACTCTTTCAAAAACTGAAAATCCTTCAGAGCGAGATAATTGTTTAGCATATTCTCGTCCTTTAAATTGAAATAATTCTGCTGCGCTATTTGCTGTTACACTTTCACCTTGCCATTTTAAATTAACAAGATATTCCTTAGCAGGAGAAACTGGTAAATCGCGTCCCATATCTCTTAATTTTTGGTGAAATTCGCTAATAGCTTGCAGTTCTGATTTAGAAAATTGTACATTAATAGTGACATTGGTGGGAGAACCACGCCAATTACTACTTAATAATTCATAATTAAATCCTGGCCAATCTAAATCAGCAGGTTTGTTTAATCTTTCTGTAGCTGTACCTAATGTAGACGCAATAGCTTGTAAAATGCTAGTTTTTCCAGCACCATTTACACCAATCAGAACAATTAAACTCTCTGCTAAACCCGTTTCAGGATCAGAAAAATCTAATTCCTGATCTCGAAATTTCTTAAAATGTTTCAGCTTAATATTTTGAACTTTCATAATAATTTGCTTTTTACTCTATTCAATGTATTTTTGATTCAATATAACCCGGTTCATCATCATCATCCGCCCAAGTTTCCAACCAATAACTATCTATATCTTCAAAATATAAATCTACACAATCAATACCATGATTTATCCAATCTTCCTGTAACCTTTTACCTACTTCTAAATGTTCTAGGTATTATCTAAAGTTCACTGACTTTATCATCTGCGTCTATCCGCGTCCATCTGCGTTCAACCCTCTACCTTTTCTGCACCAAATACCCACAACGATGCTCACCATGAATCAACCAATGCGTCCTTTCGACACTACAATCTGGTAAAATCGCCGCAAACATTTCTAACTCATGGCCGCACACACTAGGAAACGACTCCGCAACATTAGAAATAGCGCAAGTGTGTTCTATAAAAATGAATTTTTCACCACCATTATCATCTGACTCAACAGGGTGAAACTCAGCCATAAAACCTTCTGCTTTTCGCAGTTCTACCAAATTTGCAACCCGTTCTTGTAAAGAACCTTTACCCACCCTTTCCCAGTATTCCTGCGCTTTACGTTCCCACTGTTTTTGTAAAATCGTCTTAACCTGCTCACTTCCAACAGTTTCCGCTAAAGCATCTAACAGCGACACTGCGAACTCTCCATAACCATCAGTAAAGCGGCTTACATTCCTTTGTAATTGTTCCCGTCCCCGTTGACTTAATTGATAAAGATGCTGAGGACGACCCATAGCAACTTGATCAGGTATAAAATATACAACTAAATTATCAGCTTCCAAATCCTTCAAATGACGGCGAATCGCTTGAGGGCTGACATCTAATACTTCTGCAAGCTCCAAGGCGGTGGCTTGCGTATGTTTCAATAGATACTCTAAAATATCCTGCTTTGTTGTGGACTGCTGGGTAGTGGCCATTTTAGTCCCAAAAAATTTTCGTAAAAAACCTGACTTAAACAACATTGTTGTTGTTAATCTATCGTACAATGAAAATAGATTAAACAACAGCCGAGTTGTTTTAGTCCTTAAACCTATTCTAGCAGTCCTGTTAGCAATCGGTAACAGAAAACGGGAGTTAGCTTTTTTGCAGCCCGTCGCCCGTCCTTTAAAGAGAACACAAGAGAACCGATGAGCGCATCCGTCACTACCTTAGTCAACCAACCTTACAAGTACGGCTTTGTTACCGATATTGAAGCCGATACTATTCCTCGTGGGTTAAGCGAAGATGTTGTCCGTCTGATTTCCGCCAAAAAGAATGAGCCGGAATTCATGCTAGAGTATCGTCTCCGCGCTTATCATCAATGGCTGAAAATGACAGAACCAACTTGGCCTCATGTCAAATATCCGCCTATTAATTATCAGGATATTATTTATTATTCCGCACCGAAACAAAAGAAAGAAAAACTCAACAGTTTAGATGAAGTTGATCCCACTTTGTTGGAAACCTTTGCAAAATTGGGTATTCCTTTAAATGAACAAAAGCGATTAACCAACGTTGCTGTTGATGCGATTTTTGATAGTGTTTCTGTAGCTACTACATATAAAGAAAAACTCGCCAAAGATGGTGTAATCTTCTGTTCTTTTTCGGAAGCTCTGCAAGAACATCCAGAACTGATTAAAAAATATTTAGGTAGCGTTGTTCCCATTGCTGATAATTATTTTGCAGCTTTAAATGCGGCTGTATTTAGTGATGGTTCTTTCGTTTATATTCCCAAGGGCCTAAAATGTCCAATGGAATTATCTACCTATTTCCGCATTAACACCGGAGATACAGGGCAATTTGAACGGACATTAATTGTCGCCGATGAAGGTAGTTATGTTTCTTATTTAGAAGGTTGTACAGCACCCATGTACGACAGCAACCAATTACACGCGGCGGTTGTGGAATTGGTGGCTTTAGATAATGCGGAAATTAAATATTCTACTGTGCAGAACTGGTACGCTGGAGATGCAAATGGTAAAGGTGGAATTTACAACTTTGTAACTAAACGTGGGTTGTGTCAAGGTGTGAATTCTAAGATTTCTTGGACTCAAGTAGAAACGGGTTCAGCTATTACTTGGAAATATCCTAGTTGTGTTTTGGTTGGTGATAATTCCGTTGGTGAATTTTACTCCGTTGCATTAACAAATAATATGCAGCAAGCTGATACTGGAAGTAAGATGATTCACGTCGGTAAAAATACCCGCAGCACAATTATTTCTAAAGGTATTTCTGCTGGTAAATCTAGCAATAGTTACCGGGGTTTGGTGAAGATTAATCCCACTGCTAAAGGTGCGAGAAATTATTCTCAATGTGACTCGATGTTAATTGGGGATAATGCTCAAGCCAATACTTTTCCTTATATTCAAGTTCAGAATAATACGGGAAAGGTGGAACATGAAGCTTCTACTTCTAAAATTGGTGAGGATCAATTGTTCTTTTTTGCTCAACGTGGTATTTCAGCAGAAGATGCTATTTCTATGATGATTAGCGGTTTCTGTAAGGATGTTTTTAATCAACTTCCTATGGAGTTTGCTGTTGAAGCTGATAAGTTATTGAGTTTGAAGTTGGAAGGTAGTGTTGGTTAGTTTTTTAACGAACCGCAGAGTACGCAGAGGAAGAGAGGAAGAAAAGATGATTGTTGAGAATAGTGATTTGATTTTGTCGGTTAAGGATTTGAAAGCGGAAGTTGATGGAACTCCAATTTTAAAGGGTTTGAATTTGGATGTTCGCGCTGGTGAAATTCACGCGATTATGGGACCTAATGGTTCTGGAAAGAGTACATTTTCTAAGGTGTTAGCGGGACATCCAGCTTATAGTGTTACTGGTGGTGAGGTGGTTTTCCAAGGACAAAATCTTTTGGAAATGGAAGCAGCAGAAAGAGCTAGAAGTGGTGTGTTTTTAGCTTTTCAATATCCTTTAGAAATTCCCGGTGTGAGTAATTTGGATTTTTTACGGGTTGCTTATAATTCTCGGAGAAAATCTCAAGGTTTGGAAGAGGTTGACGCTTTCGATTTTGATGATTTGGTTGAGGAAAAGTTAGAAGTTGTAAAAATGAATTCTTCTTTTCTTAACCGTAGTGTAAATGAGGGGTTTTCTGGTGGTGAAAAGAAGCGGAATGAAATTCTGCAAATGGCTATTTTAGAACCTAAATTAGCGATTTTAGATGAAACTGACTCTGGGTTAGATATTGATGCTTTGAAAATTGTGGCTAATGGAGTTAATCAGTTAACTAATGCTGAAAATGCTACAATTATGATTACTCACTATCAGCGTCTTCTTGATTATATTGTGCCTGATTTTGTTCATGTGATGGCACAAGGACGCATTATTAGAAGTGGTGGTAAAGAGTTGGCGCTTGAGTTGGAATCTCGCGGTTATGATTGGGTGTTGGAAGAAGCTTTAGGAGTGGGTGTATAATGTCTAGTTCTATCAATGTAGGGGTAATTCATGAATTACCCCTACAATCAAATTTATTAGATAGAGATGCTTTTTTAACTGACTTATTGAGTCGGGTAACTGCATCGGAAAAAGATGGTTGGTTCCAACAACTTCGTAATGATGCTGCTAAATGGGTGCATCATTCTGTTATTCCCAATACCCGGGAGGAAGAATGGCGTTTTACTGATTTATCACCACTTAAAGAGGTAAAATTCAATAATGTAGGGATAATTCATGAATTGTCACTACAAAATGATTTTGTTTTACCTGAAGTTTCTCATCGGTTGGTTTTTGTAAATGGTGTTTATGCACCTAATTTATCAAATACTGAAAATTTACCTGCTGGTTTAAAAGTTGGTAATTTGGATATGTTACCCGATGAAGTTGCACAGCAATATTTAGCACAGTCTGAAGGAACAAGGGAAGTTTTTACTGCTTTAAATACTGCTGGTTTAAATGATGTAGCTGTGGTATGGGTTGGTAAAAATGTGGTGGTTAAAAACCCCATTCATCTATTATTTATGTCTGTGGTTGGTGAGTCTGCAATTATTTCTCAACCTCGTTGTTTATTGGTTGCTGAAAGTAATTCTCAGGTGAGTTTAATTGAAGAGTATACGAACCACAGAAATACAGAGAATGAGGTTTACTTTAATAATAGTGTGACGGAAATCTGGGTAAATGAAAATGCTCAGGTGAGTCATTCTAGAATTGTGTTGGAAAGTGATGCTGCTTTTCACATTGGTAAAACTGCGGTAACACAGGCGCGGTATAGTCGTTATAGCTGTAATGCCGTGACAGTTGGTGGTAAAATTTCCCGTCATAATTTGGAGATTTTACAAACTGGTGAACAAACGGAAACCACACTCAATGGTTTAACAGTTATTGCTGATAAACAATTAGCTGATACTCATAGTGCGATCGCTCTGAATCATCCTCATGGTGTAAGTAAACAGCTACATAAGTGCATTATAGGCGATCGCGCTCATGGCGTTTTCAACGGTAAAATTTTCGTTCCCAAACCCGCACAGTTAACCGACGCTGCCCAATTAAACCGCAATTTGCTGTTATCATCTAAATCAAGAATTGACACCAAACCTCAATTAGAAATTACTGCTGATAATGTGAAATGCGCTCACGGTGCTACAGTGAGTCAATTAGAAGATGATGAAATCTTCTATCTGCAAAGTCGTGGAATTGATGAAAACAACGCACGCAAATTATTAGTGAATGCTTTCGCAGCAGAAATTATTAACTTAATACCCGTTACTTCCTTGAGAGAAAAACTGTTAAAAACAGTAGTCACCCTCACCAATAAATAACCAAAAACCCCACCTTAAAAAAGTGGGGAAACCACACCAAAAATCTCTTCTCTCTGCGTCTTCCGCACCTCTGCGGTTCGTTATTCTTAAAATTTCCATAAATCCTAAATTCCAACCTAAATTTATTCTCAACTCCTGAACTCCCTAAATTATGACATTCACCTCTGCCAAAACTCTAGCTGATAAAGTTCGTAAAGACTTCCCGATTTTACATCAAGAAGTCCACGGTAAACCACTAGTTTACCTCGATAACGCCGCAACTTCTCAAAAACCCCTATCTGTCTTAAATGCTTGGCGTGATTATTATGAACAATACAATTCAAACGTTCATCGTGGCGCACATTTTTTAAGTGCAAAAGCTACCGATGCTTATGAAGCAGCGCGAGATAAAATTGCTAATTTTATTCATGCCAAATCACGCCAAGAAATAGTTTATACCCGCAACGCCAGCGAAGCAATTAACCTAGTCGCTTACAGTTGGGGAATGAACAATTTACAACCAGGAGATGAAATTATTCTCTCAGTAATGGAACACCACAGTAATATCGTTCCTTGGCAATTTGTTGCTCAAAAAACAGGTGCAGTTTTAAAGTTTGTCGAATTAACACCAGAAGAAACATTTGATTTAGAACAGTTTAAAAACCTGATTTCTGACAAAACAAAACTGGTATCTATAGTTCATATTTCTAATACCTTGGGTTGTATTAACCCAGTCAAAGAAATAGCCGAAATTGCTCACAGATACGGTGCGAAATTCTTACTTGATGCTTGTCAAAGTGTACCCCATGCTCCTATCAATGTTCAAGAACTTGATTGTGATTGGTTAGTAGCTTCTGGTCATAAAATGTGCGCTCCCACCGGCATTGGTTTCTTATATGGTAAGCTCGAATTACTAGAAGCAATGCCACCATTTTTTGGTGGTGGGGAAATGATTTCTGAAGTCTATTTAGATTATTCTACCTATGCAGAATTACCCCATAAATTTGAAGCGGGTACACCTGCAATTGGGGAAGCGATCGCCCTGGGTGCAGCCATAGATTACCTTACTAATATCGGTATGGATAAAATTCATGCTTATGAAGCCGAATTAACCGCCCATTTATTCGAGCAATTAGCCCAAATACCTCAAATTAGAATCTACGGGCCAAAACCCGATGTTAACGGCGAAGGTAGAGCCGCATTAGCAGCTTTTACAGCCGAGGGTGTCCACGCTAATGATTTAGCAACTTTGTTAGATCAAGAAGGTGTTGCCATTCGTTCTGGACATCATTGTACCCAACCTTTACACCGTCATTTAGGTTTAGCGGGAACTGCACGGGTAAGTTTATCTTTTTACAATACCCGTGAAGAAATTGATATTTTCATCAAAGCTTTGAAAGAGACTCTGGACTTTTTTGCTAGTGTGTTTGCCGAGTAAATGTAGGGTGGGCAATGCCCACCTTTATTGATTTATAATTATTTTGTGAATGCAATGTCATATAGTGAATTTACTTTAGATAAAGTTAGAAAAGCCTTTGATTTAACGATTATAGATAAAGTTAATATTTTTGCATCTATTCCAGAAATTGAATGTCCAGATGTACTAGCGGAACTATTAAAAGAAAATGTACCTTTAGCCCTTGCTAGTAATACCGAAAAATCCCGCTCTGAAATGATAATTGCGCCGATTTTAATCGCTGCGAGAAAATATTTAAACAATCAAATTAGTTTATTTTCTGGAATTGATTTTACTGTAGATAGTGAAAAGGGATTAAACGGTAATTGTGATTTTATTATTAGTCGTTCTCCAGAATTATTAATTGTTAATGCTCCCGTTGTCACAATTGTAGAAGCGAAAAAAGAAAATATTAATGCAGGTTTAGGACAATGTGTGGCGGAAATGATCGCCGCCAGAATATTTAATGAACGTGAAGGTAATAATATTCAAACAATTTATGGAACTGTCACCACTGGAACTAACTGGAAGTTTTTAAAACTTATTAATCAAGTTGTAGAAATTGACTTGAGCGAATATTATATTAATAATATCGGTAAAATTTTAGGTATTTTATCTAGTATCGTGATGGAATAGGTATTGCTTTTCCTATAGTTTCCGTTAGTGATATTAATAAATTTATCCAGCAAAGTAAAACTATGGGTGAAATTGCTTTGTTGAAATCTCTCCACCCTTGGGTAAGAGATAAGATAAAGTAAACACATTGTGAGGTTATACTGAATGAACCGGAGTAAGATCAAGTTATGTCTACCAAAGTAGTTGAAATTCTTTCATCCGAAGAACTGCGTCGTACATTAACTCGGATGGCTTCTCAAATTGTAGAAAGGACGCGAGATTTATCTCAATTGCTACTGCTAGGTATTCACACCAGAGGAGTACCATTAGCTTATTTATTAGCACGTCAAATAGAAATTCTCGAAAATGTCAGTGTTCCCGTTGGCTCTTTAGATATTACATTTTATCGTGATGATCTTGATAAAATTGGCTTGAGAACTCCTGCCAAAACAGATATTCCTTTTGATTTAACACAAAAAACAGTTCTGCTTGTAGATGATGTTATTTTCAAGGGTAGAACCATTCGTGCTGCTTTAAATGCAGTTAATGAATATGGTAGACCAGAAGTAATTCGTTTAGCTGTATTAGTAGATAGAGGTCATCGGGAGTTACCAATTCATCCAGATTTTCTTGGGAAAAAATTACCCACAGCCAAGGAAGAAATTGTCAAAGTTTATCTACAAGATGCAGATGGCAGAGATGCAGTAGAGTTAATTACCACTTAGGACTTGCTAAGGATATCAAGGAGTTTTTTGGATTTGAAAACTTTGATTTCTCAGACTGAAAATCCTTTATTTTGATAATATACTTTCGTAAGGATTCAGGTGAGGTGATAAGATCCCCGACTGCTAAGATAGATTTATCCTTTCCGAATACAATCAATCAAAGAAGTCCGGGATCTGGAAACAAGTGCTATGGCTGAATACTTACCCATAAATTATAAATTGATCACAGAAGTCCGGGATCTTATTGTCTCACCTGAATACCCCTATTTACTCCTTTTATTGGCAACAATAGGAGGTCCTGCGGTGACAACAACAATTTTATCAGGATGAAGTAATTCACGAGCAGCCTGATTAACTTGACTAAGATTAACTTGCTTTATTTTGCTGATAAAAGATCGCAATTCTATCTGATTTAAACCATAAACCTCATTCATTACCATTCTCTGGCTTAACAGTTCGGGATTAGCTAAGGAAATATTATAATTACTGATTAAATTGCGTTTAGCGGTTTCTACTTCCTGTTGTGTAACACCTTGTTGATGAACTTGTTTCAGGAGGTTGCGGGTACTGGAAATGGCTTTGTGTGCGTCTTCTGGACTAGTTTGCATTTCAATTAAAAATGTGCCGACATTTTTACCTGTGAGGAAATTACTATAAATTCCGTAGGTTAAACCCTGGCGATCGCGCACCTCTGCCCCCAGTCTACTCGATAAGGTATCTCCGCCTAAAATTTGATTTAAAATCATCGCCGCGTAAAATCGTCTATCTTGACGGTTAATTCCCGTATAACCCATATAAGTAATCGCTTGGGGTTTACCAGGGACAACCGGATTGACATTAACTACATTTTTCGGCATCCCCACACTGGGATATTTTACCGTTGGTGGTTTACCCTTAACTTGCCAATCTCCTAATTTTGCTTGCATGAGCGATCGCACTTCATTGACATCAAAATCCCCCACCAAGGCTAAAACCGTCGTATCAGGGCGATAATGTTGGGCTTTAAAAGCAATTACATCTTCACGTTTAATTTGTTGAATACTTTCCGCTGTGGGAAAAGTATGTAATGGGTGTTTTTTCGGATATACAGACTGGACAAAAATCCGGTTAGCAATCTTTTGGGGATCATCTAATTCCGAATCTAAGGAACTTAAAGCTTGTTGACGAGACAATTCCAACTCCTTGATCGGAAAGTTACTATTTCTAATTACATCCGTCAATGTTCCCAGTAAAATTGGTAAATCTACCGCTAAACTACTACCTTTAATCCTGACACCTTCCCCGTAGGCTTCAAAATCCAAATTTGCCCCTTTTGCCTCTAATTCCTCAGCAATAGTTCGCATATTTTTGGTTTCTGTCCCATTCATCAGATTGTTGGCAACTAAGGACGCTGTGCCACCTTGTTGATCTGACTCAAATTCCCTCCCCGCTTTGATATGTCCACTTAAAGTCACGGTTGGCGTAGTTTTATCTGGCAATAGTAATATACGTAAACCATTAGCCAAGATTAACTGTTGAGGTATTTCTTGTTGTCTAGTTTTTGGTAATAAGTCTACAGGTGGCAAGTATTTCTTGATATCTGCTGGAACTACAGCCACATCAGCCGCAAAATTATCTTGCGTTGTCGTGGAATAGGATGAACTTTCGATAGTTACTACTTTTTTTGTCGGTTCAAACAATCCCACTTTCCGCGCTGCTGGTTGCAGATATTTATTAATGACACTAGTAACATCCGCCACTTGAACTTGACGAATATTTGCTAAATGATCTTCTGTATATTGATAATTATCCGCCGTAATTTGATCATTACCTAACTGCATTCCTTGACTGGTAATATCACGATTATTTAAAATAACCGCCGCCGTTAATTGGTTTTTTGCTTGTTCTACTTGCTGTACTGTCACACCGATCTTAGCAAGTTTATCCAACGCCTTCATTACCACAGCATCAATTTTAGTTAAATCCTGATTACCATTTCCCGTCACTAAAATTTCATACCAACCGCCAGCACGTAAACTAGCCACATTGGCAGAAATATCATTAGCTAAACCCGACTCTACCAATTCTTGATATAAATAAGAGTTTTTACCCGCAGTTAAAATGTAATCCATCACTTCCAGGGCCGGAATATCTGGTTGCTGAATTTGCGGCAGAGGGTAAATTATTTGCAATAGGGGATTTCCCCCCGGTTCTTGTAATTTAACTGGTGGTACGGATGTGGGTGCAGGGGATGGGGTGATCAGATGATGGGGAGAATATTGGCGTTTGGGAAGTTTACCAAATATATCTTCCACTTTTTTCAAAGTTCGTGGTGTTTCAAAATCCCCAACAATTACCAAAACAGCATTATCAGGACTATAGAATTTTTGATAATATTCTCGTACTTGTTCTACTGTGAATTTTTCCACATCCGCTTTTGTGCCACCAATGGGTAATCTATAGGGATGATCAGGAAAAACCGACATCATCACAGCGCGATTAAGACGATATTCCGGGCTATTTTCATAACCCTGCAATTCAGAAATGACTACTCGCTTTTCACTGGCTAAATCTTGAGGATCTATCAGGGAGTTTTTCATTCTATCCGCTTCTAGGGTCAATAGGGCAGTGAGTTTATCCCGTTCCGCCGTATTGTAATATGCGGTTTGGTCGTAACTGGTAAAAGCATTAGAATCACTGCCTAAAGCACTAAATAACCGCCCAAATTGAATGGGACGATTCCTAGTACCTTTAAACATCAGATGTTCTAATTGATGGGCAATACCATTCACTCCTTGTACTTCTTGACCAGAGCCAAATTTATACCATACCTGTACTGTCACCACAGGCGCGTTATGTACCTCTTTGGTGAGAACCGTTAAACCATTATCTAGGACTTTTTTCCGCACATTTTCGGTTATAGTGCGATTTGATGTTTCTTTAGTAACTAGTGCTGGCTGAGATTTTTCGAGGTGGAATTTCTCAATTTGGCTTGGTAAACCTACCCCCTCTAGACTGAAAGCAGCTTTATTATTTAAGATAAAAGCAGCTATGATCCAGATACTCAAGATGACTAAAGAAAAACGCTGTCGTTGTGCGAGCGAGGAAAAAGACATATCTTTTGCGAATAGATATATGTAATTTAAATTACATATATTGATTGACTAGAAAAATAGAGCAAATGTTTCCGCACCTCATGCAAACTAAAACTGTAAGTAGAAAAGAGAAGAATTATATCTACCCAAAGGCATTAATAAGCTGTTAAATATCCCGCAGCTTAGTAATTTAATTTTCAGGCGATTTATTGAAAAACCGTATGAATTCTAGTGGTAACCCGTCAAAATCAGCGATAAATGCCACTTCTAAAAGATTATCGCCAATTTGCTGCTGTGTAGGTTCTAAAAGAATCTTCAAAGGTGGTAAACCCGCTACCGTCCCTAACCTGATTTTTAAATTTTCCAACCAAGTAGGTAAATCTGGTGTGATCTGAGTTAGATCAAAAGAAAGATGATAATAACCTACATAATGTTCATCATTAAAAGCATCTGGGGCTGGTTGAGGTTGGGGAATTTGGATGAGTTCAATTCTCCCACCTAAACCGACCATCCAGCAAGCTAGAGTATAACCGGTGGTGAAGCGATCGCCCACTGTAAACCCTAGCTGCTCATAAAAAGCGATCGCTAGATGGATATTTGCCGTCCTAATGGAAGCATGGTGCATAGAATTTCAGATTTTGGATTTTAGATTTTGGATTAATCTACAATGTGAACTACCCACACTGACCTGACGGTACAGTGTTGGCTTCCTGTCCAGCAGAAAGCACAGTAGTAGACTTCTTCCGTCCTCTATTACTGCGACTTACTTCTGGGCGACAGGCTTTATCCCCCGTTCCAGAGGTCAAACCTTCGGCTTCGCTCAGGTTAAAAACTTGTACTGAGCGCGGCCGAAGTATTCGTAGTCCCTCGTCTTTGAGGTTTATCGCTGCGTTGATATCTCTGTCATGTTTAGTCTGGCACTTTTCACAAGTCCAAAATCTTATATCTAGCGGCAAACTACCCACTTGATTGTCGAAAAACTGTCGTTAATTCACGCGCCATTCATCCCACGCTGCCCTTCGGGTCAGTCGTGGGGCTTGAAGTCGGTTAAGCTAAAACCCAAATTGGGGAACAGAGCAGAAATTTTTACCAATTACCAATTACCAATTACCAATTACCAATTACCAATTACCAATTACCAATTACCCATTACCTACTCAAACAACCGGAAATATGGGTAACGCACAGGTACACCAGGTTCTTTATCTAAATCAAAGTTAATCACTTCCCAGCAAGGTTCTGTAACGGGATCTGGACTAAACTCCACCGGCAAACCATATAACCTTGCACCCGTGCCTTCCCCTTGTCCAGCACGCCAAGGTGTACTTCGTTCTAAATAGCCACTCATCAACTCCTGATAACGCTGGGCAACAATTATCTTTGTGGCACGATAACCCTGAGTGTAAAGCTTATCTAAAGCTTCGTGAATTTCAAACCGAATCCCATCAGGATGAGTATGTTGACGATACCATTCTCCGTCCCATCTGCGCCAATGACGACCAGACTGTAAATGAACCAAATCCCCAGTTTTGGGTTCAGCTTCAAACGCGCCATGACGGGGACATAGATAGGTATCCGTCAATGTCAAAGCCGAAATATTTTGGCGACAGTGAGGACACTGTATTTCAGGGCCAAATATCGGGTACTGAAAGCCTGGATTGATCATGAAGTGCGTATAAACATAGTATTGTGTTTTCTTTGCCAGCACCAGTAGGTTTAACTTTACACTCCTGCTCCACTACTTTAGACAACTTGCTCACTGCTGCATAAAAATGAAGATAGTGCCTGAAAACAAGTTTCACAACTGCCTAACTATAGAAGGCCAACGTCGTGATATTCTGGTTTTGCAACCAGCCCTAAAGGTTGGAGTTTCTCCAGTGTTCCTGGGTATCATATTCATATTCTATCGTGTCTATCTGTTCTGACTGGAAATCTCCCCAATTTTCTCAAGCTGCTTTTGTGGCAGCTAATGCCGTAATCATTGGTTCTGTAAGCATAGCAGCCAGAGCCAGCATTTGGTATGGATCTGTGGTTAGAGGTGATGTAGAACTGATTGAAATTGGCGAATGTACAAACATTCAAGATGGAGCAATTCTACATGGTGATCCTGGCGTACCCACAATATTAGAAGATCATGTCACTGTCGGCCATCGCGCTGTGGTACATTCTGCTCATATTGAAAGTGGCAGTTTGATTGGAATTGGTGCCATTATTTTAAATGGCGTAAGAGTTGGCAAAGGCAGTATTATCGGTGCTGGTGCAGTAGTTACTAAAAATGTACCTCCCGGTTCTCTGGTCATGGGTCTTCCTGGCAAAGTAGTCCGTCAACTCTCAGATACCGAAATCACCGAACTCATCGAACACGCCGAAAAATACTATCAATTAGCCCTGCTTCATGCTGCTAATTCGTAATTCGTAATTCGTAATTGCTAATTTTACCCCTGTTCCCTGATTTTTAATCAAACTTTACATAGAAGCTTGAAAAATTCACCACTTCAGATCACAATAAAAGTTGATAACTGTTGCAAAACTTAAAATTTTTTAATTTACAGAGGGATTCTAGATATGGACATTGATAATCGTGTAGTGATTGTTTTAGCACCTTTAGCGATCGCTGCTGGTTGGGCTGCTTTTAACATCGGTGCTGCTGCTATCAGACAAGTACAAAACTTTTTGAACAAAGAAGCTTAATTTGGGTAATGGGTGATTGGTAATTGGTAAAAGCTTTATCAGTATCCCGTGTCCAATCACTATGAACATAAATTCCTTACTCCAACCTTTTCAGCATTTTGGTGTAAATTTGGGATTATCCCGGATTGTTAATTTATTGGCAACGTTGGGAAATCCCCATCACCAAGTGCCAATTGTTCATGTCGCTGGTACTAATGGTAAAGGTTCAGTTTGTGCTTACCTGTCTGCGGTACTTACTGAGGCTGGTTACAAAACTGGACGCTACACCTCCCCCCATTTAGTTGATTGGACAGAACGAATCTGTGTTAATGAACAACCAATTGAGAGTAGTAAACTGTGTGAACTAATACTGCAAGTTCAAGCGGCTATTAACCCAGACTCTGAATCACCTACCCAATTTGAAGTAATTACTGCTGCTGCTTGGTTATATTTTGCCCAGCAACAAGTTGATATTGCCGTCATTGAAGTAGGATTAGGCGGGCGTTTGGATGCTACTAACGTCTGTGAACATCCTTTATTAACAGTCATTACTTCTATTAGTCGAGAACATTGGCAACAACTTGGCCCCACAGTCGCCCATATTGCTAGGGAAAAAGCTGGAATTCTTAAACCGGGATGTCCTGCGGTGGTGGGTTCATTACCAGCAGATGCGGAAAATGTTGTAAAATCACGCATTCTGGAGTTACAATGCCCGATTTTTACCCCCCAATCATCCCGTCAAATTAGTCAAAATTGGGCAGAATACCAAAAAATCACCAGTCCAGAAACAATAAAATATCCCTTACCATTACAGGGACAAATTCAATTACATAATTCAGCTTTAGCTTTAGCAGCTTTGGAAATATTACAAAAACAAAATTGGCAAATTTCCGAGGAAGCTATTATTAAGGGTATGGGTAAAACCAAGTGGCCAGGCAGAATGCAATGGACAACTTGGAAAAGTCAAAAATTACTGATTGACGGCGCACATAACCCAGCTTCAGCTACAGTTTTACGTGATTATGTGGATAGTCTCAATAGCAAAAATATCACTTGGGTAATGGGAATGTTAGCTACTAAAGATCATAGTGATATTTTTCACGAACTTCTCAAACCAGGAGATAAATTATATTTAGTTCCAGTACCCGATAGCAATTCAGCAGATTTAGAAGAATTAGCTAAATTAGCAGTATCGATTTGTCCAGACTTGAATTTTTGTCATATCTATGCAGATGTGTTTTTAGCTTTAGATGTGGCTTTTAATGCTACAGATAATCAGGTTGTTTTATGTGGTTCCTTGTATTTAATTGGTCATTTTTTGCTTAACAGGTGACAAGGTGGCTGAATCAGGATGTCCAGGATTTAAGGATTTTCAGGATTGTTATTGTTTAATTTTCTGTTGGTATCAGAATTTAAAAATAAGAGAAAATCTCACACAAAGACGCAAAGGAAAACCAGTAATTTAAAAATTAAATCCTGTAACTAGTTAGGTGTGAGTATTACTAATTTATACTATGTTCCTATTTCGTTCTAAAGGGTTTTATACGTTTATTTACATTGGCATTTTTTATCCATAACAACCAGTATTGCCTCTCACCTTGTCCTATATTTATGCAGATTTTACGGATTTTTCCCCCAGTAAATGTATTAATTATCATCCACTAGGAAACTACATCACCCCTATGTCTAATCATCCAGCAGTTGCTACCGATATCAAGCACTTAGCAGCTATTAATAATATTGCTTTCATCAAATATGAACAGGGAGATAAAGAAACAGCGATTCAAAAATGGCAACAAGCTATAAAAATTAACAGTCAATCTGCGGAATCTCTCTTAGCTTTAGCTGTAGCTTTGTATGCTAAAGGAGAACAACAACAGGCGTATCAATTAGCGGAAACTGCATTAAAATTAAACAAAAACTTTGCCGATTTTCACGTCATGAAAAAGCATTTTTGGGGTGAAAGTATGATTACCGATGCTCAAAAAATGTTATCTACTCCTAAAATGAAAAACTTATTATCACAGTTACCTTAATATTAATTTTCGCTGTCGAGATAGTTGATCAATTGTCTCGGTTGTTTCTACATTTGTCATTAATGGCCTAAACGCTAGGGGAGAAGGAGGAAAACATAGTATAGAACGTATTAAATTTAACAATTAGCATTTTGTTGACTTTTCGTTACATACTTGTAAAGTTCCCCGCCGACTTACTTAGCTATCCCGACAGAAGCCCACACTCACCTAAAAGTGAGTGTGTGGAGTATGTCACGCATTACTAATTATTTGTTGATGATTAATGGTGGGGAGGAGGGAAGTTAGGTGGGAGGTAACTTGACTATAACGACGGGTAATAAGTAGGGAGGAACGACATTGAATAGCGAGTTGATCTGTATATCTGCCTAGTGTTTGGCGTTCAATTCCCCAAACCCGGCTAGTACCGACTATTGTTAGATCTACGGCTTCTGAAACTGCAACTACGGCTTGCATGGGTTCTGGGGAGGTGACAGTTTTGATTTGAATGCGATCGCGCACATTCGGGGGTAATTGCTCAATCATGGTGTTGAGTTCATAACTTAATTCATCTTGGACATGATTACCTGTAAATACCTGTAAAACTTGTAACATACAAGTATCTCGATTAAGTAACATTCTCAAAGCAATAATTAGAGCTAAATCGTCATGAATATTAGCGGAATAGGGAACTAATAAACTTTCTAACCGTTCGCCACCTTTATCTATAAATACCGCCACATCTACCGGTGCGGTGCTAAGAATTTGCCCAACTCTCCCCCCTAAACGATTATTACTAAAAGCTGGACGATGCCAACCTACGAGAACTAAATCTGGTTGTTCAATTTCGGCGATCTGTGCGGTTTCTCTGGCCACATTGCTAGATATGCGAATTAGAGGATGGATATAGGAACGCGTGATGGGCGGTTCTAAGGTATTAATTAATTCTTCTAGTTTTTGGCGACGTTCGGCAATGAGGCGATTAGCTTCGCTGGGGGTATTTTCAAAGCCATAGTTTTCTTCTAATTCAATTAAGCTGAGGGGATAAATAATGGCTGCTTGGCGGTTATTGATAGCGATCGCTGTTGCTAACTGCAATAAACCTTTTTGGGTACTTGGATTAGCAACTGGAACTAAAATTCGATATTGATTAATTTCTAGTTCTCGTATTTCTGGTGTGGGTTCTGGTTCTAGTTCTGGTTCTGGTTCTATTACATCTAATCTGATCAGGCGTTTAGGATATGTCCATTCCAGCAAAGGTGAAGTCATAAATGTTGTCACCAAAGCCATAATTACTAACATGGTAAACAGTAAGGGTGTAATTACACCTAATTCTAAACCAATGTTTAAAACAATTAATTCAGTTAAACCACGAGTATTCATTAACCAACCGATGGCTGAAGCTTCTCGTTTTTCAATGCCACTTATTCGCGCCGCTATATAAGCACCGCAGAATTTACCACCGATGGCTACTAATAAAATCAAGGCACACAATAGCCACAAATGGGGACGATTAAGTAAACCAATTTGTGTTTTTAAACCACTGTAAGCAAAGAAAACTGGTAGTAAAAATATGAGAACAAAATCCTCGGTTTTAGTTGCTAACTCCCTCACTAATGCTTCATCTTTTGGCATTACCGCCCCTAATAGAAACGCCCCAAAAATGAGATGAATACCGATAAATTCAGTAATTAAAGCTGAGGAAACAACCCCCATATAAATGACAGCCAAAAGGAATTGACTCAACCGCCCAGCTCGGCGATGATGACGGCTCAAACGTTTCAGAAACCAGCGCCCGACTGTAAACATGAAGCCAATATAAACAATGCTTTCAATAATGGTGATAATAGCTTGTGAATCAATTCTCCCATGACGAGCTACAGCGATCGCTACTGCTAAAATACACCAAGCTGTGACATCATCTACTGCCGCACAAGTTAAGGCTAATGTCCCTAAACGAGTTCCTTGTAAATTATTTTCAGTGATAATTCTTGCCAGTACCGGAAAGGCAGTAATTGACATTGCCGCCCCTAAAAATAAACCAAAAGCTAGAAAATTGACATGATTAGCAGATACTAAAGGATAAAGCACGAAAGACAACAAAAAGGCAGAAGCAAAAGGAACAATAATACTGAAATTGGAAATTAAAATTGCCGTTTTTAAGTTACCACTGAGATATTTGGGATTTAATTCTAAGCCAATCAGGAACATGAAAAATATTAACCCAATTTGCGATAAAACATTCAAAAAGGGCATAGTTTCTGGGGGAAATATACTAGCTGCTAAATTAGGAGCGATAAATCCGAATAATGATGGACCTAGCATAATTCCGGCGCAAATTTCGCCAATTACCAATGGTTGTTTAATCGCTTTGAATCCTAATCCTACAATCCGTGAAATGCCAATAACAATTAATACTTCAACTAAAACAAGAATAACAGTGTGCATAATTTCCTCATTAACAATAATTATCCCGGTTGACTATAGGAAACAGGAGGCTTTAGAGTTAGTATCTCCCTCAACTACATACCGCTCTCAGATGATTCTTTAAAGTATGGCAAAATGTCAACCTGATGACATAGATTTTTTCAATTTATATTTAACATATATGCTAATTATTATTACCTATAGTGTTTAACAGTCTAATAAGGTACACCCAAATTTATTCCCTGTTCCCTAAAACGAAAAAACTTTCTATTTCACTAGCATGAGAAGGTGTTTGAAAAGTTATGATTGATGTATCAAATATTTTTTACCCCACCCTAACCCTCCCCTTAGTAAGGGGAGAGCTTTATAAGGGGGGGTAACAATGTGATGAAAATTACGGGATACGACTTTTCCAACATCCTCTGAGAATTGCTATAAACAGATTCTCAATATCTAAACCAAATTTTTACTAATACAATTCTAAACAATCCAGATTTGGATTATCAAGCAATTTTTGAATTGCTTCCACCCCAGAACGCAGTAGAGATTCAACTACTTGTGTTGGTGCATTTCCACAGCGTAACCATATAACTTTAGGTGAAGAACCATACAAACGGCTTCTCTCTGCAAAATCTACATCTTGAGTAACGATACAAAAATCATTTATCTTAGCAAATTCCCAAATTTCAGTATCAGTTTTTTCTGCTAAATCATGAAGCTGAACATGACTAGAATCAAGAAAAATATCTGCTAATCGAGTTACTAATTCACGACTCAGATTTTGATCAAAAAGCAATTTCAAGCAGCACCTACCGCAGCAATTAAACGATGTTCACGGTCAGCAGCAAATTCTAGACAAGCTCTAATATCGTCTTCTGTTAATTCGGGAAAATCCTCTAATATCTCTGCATAAGACATACCAGATGCTAACCAACCTAAAATATCATAAACTGTGATTCTCATCCGGCGAATACAAGGTTTACCACCCCGCTTATCTGGCTCAATGGTAATAATATCTTGATAGCTCATATTATTTCACCTCTCTAACTTTATAGTATTTTAACATCTTTATTGACCTTGTTCAATTAACCAGCGAGCAACAGCCACACCTGTATTTTCATCTACCAAAAATCGCATCTAGGCAATCTCCGCAATCAAAGGCATGAAAAACGAGTTTCACTACCACCCGATTTCTCACCCGCAACTAATAATATTGCATTCCGTCTGGGGTCAAATGCAAACGCGACACGCCAAACACTATCTATCCAACTCATTAATTATACACTCGACGACATAACTGGTAATTGTGAGACGCTGCAAACCTGAGTCAGTATTTAATTGTGACACAATTTCAGGTTATTTATACCTAAATTTAACTCAATTTAACTCAATTAGGACTTACGCACTGTACAAATTCACCATGATGTGCATGAACGAAAATCCGTCGTTTCAGGCTTTTGGCGATTAACTTCCGATCAATAGCGAACTGCTTGCAGCAGCGCTTCGCTATCGCCCAAAAATAATTAAAAAATCACGTTAAAATTCCCGAAACCCATACCTCATATTTGGTTGATCCCGTCAATGCGTAAGTCCTAATTACTTTTTTTGACTTTTTCCCCCAGAGCTTCTGTCAATGACCTCCAAAGCTTGGGTGCAATATCTTGACTAATATAACTTGTTGCATATTGGTTATTAGCCGCGATTTGATTATACTCATTTCGTTGCCAAGCTCCTTTAAGTACAATTATTTCCACATCAGTTAAGCCGCGATTGAACTTTGCTAAAACGGCGTGGTTAGCGATTTTAACTGCCTCATCTAAATTAAAAGCCATAATGAAGTAGCGTTGACTTGTGTAAATATTGATATTTTTTAAGTAATCAAAGGCTACATTAATTCTAAATTATTACATAATATGCTAAATGTATAAATTTACCTGAATTTTGATTATCCTGAATCTAACTCAATTCTTAATTGATAAAACACAATATGCTCTAAATGTAACATATTTAGAGGGTCTACAGTTATTGTAGAGATAATTTATGGTAGGGATAATTTATGAACAGGACTTACGCAAAATATCTCTCAAACCCTCTTTTCTTCGTTCTCTTCGTTCCTTCGTGGTTCATTATTCCGTGACTTGTGCGTAAGTCCTAATGAATTATCCTTACAATGTTAATTATACACATCTAATTATTAATAAATGTCCAATTAATGCTACAATAAAAAAAACTACTTGATGCCATATCAATATGATCATTGCACAAGACATAGAAGAAACAAAAGACATCTCCCTAGATGTCATATTTCCCCCCAGTGATTTATATAGCGATGAACCACCCGTGGAAACAGAACTGCATCTCAGACAAATTATCTTACTCTTACAATGTTTAGAATGGTTATGGAAAGATAGAACAGATTTTTATGCTGCGGGAAATTTAACTGTTTATTATAGTCCTAACCAGAAAAAAAATGAAGATTTAAGAGGACCCGATTTTTTTGTGGTTTTAGGAACAGAACGCAAAACCCGTAAAAGTTGGGTAGTGTGGGATGAAGATGGTAAATATCCCAATGTAATTATAGAAATTCTTTCACCAACTACCGCAAACACTTATAGAGTAACTAAGAAAGAACTTTATCAAAACACCTTTAGAACCCCTGATTATTTCTGGTTTGATCCTTATACATTAGAATTTGCAGGTTTTTATTTAACAAATGGTCAATATCAATCTTTAGAACCTAATGAAAAAGGATATTTATGGAGTGAACAATTAGGTTTATATTTAGGAGTACATGATGGTTTATTAAGGTATTTTACTTCTCAAGGTGAATTAGTTCTAACACCGGAAGAGACGGCAGAACGTTTAGCGGCGAAATTGAGAGAATTAAATATTGATCCTGATAAAATCTAGGATGTAATATTTAACAAATATCCTGGTAAACATTACAGATTACTGGTACAGCACGGCGTAAATAAAACAACCATTCTCAATCACTAAAAAGCTTACGCCATATTATTTTTGACTTTTGACTTTTGACTTGCGGTACTAGAGGGTGCGTCAGATATCAAAAATCCGTTTATTTGGACTGTTTATGCATTCTGACGCACCCTACAAGAGATTTTTAGTGTAACACTTGCGTAAGTCCTAAGTATAAGGGAAGGGACGTTACTCCTTTATCCAGGAAAAAGTCAAAAACTTGTAAATATGGCGTTAAATTTTGTTAAGATTATATACGGCGTTAGCTTTGCCCCTCTGTCCCCTACTCACGAGACGCTTCATGCTGCGATTAGAACATATCAGTAAAATTTATCCTACAGGCGAAGTTCTTAAAGATATCAACTGGGAGGTCAAACCAGGTGATCGAATTGGTTTAGTTGGTGTTAACGGTGCAGGAAAATCTACCCAGTTAAAAATTATCTCTGGGGAAATTGAACCCACTGCGGGGGAAATTATTCGTCCCTCAAGTTTACACATAGCTTATCTTAACCAAGAATTTGAGGTTGACCCTACCCGCACAGTCCGAGAAGAATTTTGGACTGTATTTAAAGAAGCTAACGAAGTACAGATGGCTTTATCTCGTATCCCCCATGAGATGGAAAAGGCTAATCCAGAAGAATTAGATGAACTTATACATCAATTAGATAGGTTGCAGCGTCAGTTTGAAGCTTTAGACGGATATGGTTTAGATGCTCGCATCGGTAAGATATTACCAGAGATGGGATTTCAACTAGAAGATGGCGATCGCCTAGTTAGCGCCTTCTCCGGTGGTTGGCAAATGCGGATGAGTTTAGGGAAAATTCTCCTGCAAAAACCCGACTTATTGCTACTGGATGAACCGACAAACCACTTAGATTTAGAAACCATTGAATGGTTAGAAAATTACCTCAGAGGTTTAACTACCCCTATGGTGATAGTCTCCCATGACCGGGAATTTCTAGATCGTCTTTGTAATCAAATCGTCGAAACAGAACGGGGAGTTTCTACCTCTTACCTCGGCAATTATTCATCCTATCTCCAACAAAAAGCCGAAAATCAATCAGCACAACTCAATGCCTACGAACGCCAACAAAAGGAACTAGAAAAACAACAGGCATTTGTAGATAAATTCCGTGCTAGTGCCACCAGAAGTACCCAGGCAAAAAGTAGAGAAAAACTACTAGATAAAATTGAACGGATCGAAGCACCAGTAGGTGGAGTCAGAACCCTACATTTCCGTTTTCCCGATGCTACTCGTAGCGGTAGAGAAGTAGTAGAAATTAAGGATTTAACCCATATTTATGGAGATAAAATTCTGTTTTTATCTGCCAATCTCTTAGTCGAAAGAGGCGACAGAATTGCTTTCTTGGGTCCTAACGGTGCGGGTAAATCTACACTGTTAAAAATTATCATGGGTGTTGAACCACCCACAGAAGGAATCGTCAAATTAGGAGATCATAACGTTATTCCTGGTTACTTCGAGCAAAACCAAGCCGAAGCCCTAGATTTAAACAAAACTGTCATGGAAACCATTCATGATGAAGTTCCCGACTGGACAAACGAAGAAGTTCGTACATTGTTGGGAAGATTCTTATTTACTGGTGATATGGTATTTAAAAAAGTTGGGGCATTAAGTGGGGGTGAAAAAGCTCGGTTAGCCTTGGCGAAAATGCTATTACTGCCAGCAAATCTAATCATCCTAGATGAGCCTACAAATCACCTAGATATTCCGGCCAAGGAAATGATGGAAGAGGCTTTACAAAATTATGATGGTACAGCCATTGTAGTTTCCCATGACCGTTATTTTATCTCCCAAGTAGCTAACAAAATCGTTGAAATTCGTGATGGTGAATTCCGCGTTTATTTAGGAGATTATCACTACTACTTGGATAAAATAGCCGAAGAGAAAGAACAAGCAAGATTAGCAGCAATAGAGGCTGAAAAAAACGCGAAAAAAGCCGCAAAAGCCGCCAAGGCTGGCGCAAAACGCAAATAATTCAGTAAATAGAATCACTTCAAGAGGCGGGTAAATCCTGCCTTTTCCTTGTATTTATCCCAATTCATAAAAACCATGATAAGTAGTGAGACAGAATTAATTACACAATATCATGGCGAATGGAACGAAGATTCTGCAAGTTAAAAATGGTAAAATACAAGGAAATCTTTCATCGGCAGATATTGAAGCATTTCAAATATTTGCACAAAGATTAGAAGAAATCGGCCAATGCTTTTATCCATCAAGACAAAACTCAAGTTAAACAAAAGCCAAGATTAAACTAGCTAGACATCGTGCAAAAATAGAAATCCACAACTTTATAACCTAACCTCAACCACAAAATGTTAAATCTAGTAACGTTGAATAGTGGAAAAACAACGTGAAAGCACAAGTATTTAGAGGCGTAAATCGCCTATCCTACGAAGAAGTACCAGTTCCCACCCTAGAAGCAGATGAAGTTTTGGTACAGGTGCGGGTTGTAGGTTTGTGTCAGTCAGATATTAAAAAGATTCGTTATCCTTTGTATGAACCGCCACGGATATTTGGTCATGAAACGGCGGGAACTATTGCTGCTGTCGGTTCACAGGTGCAAGGATGGCAAGTAGGACAACGGGTAGCGGTGATGCACCATATCCCATGTATGCGTTGCGCTTACTGCTTGAATGATAATTTCTCGATGTGTGATGTTTATAAAAATATCTCCACTACCGCGGGTTTTAACGCCAGTGGTGGCGGTTTTGCGGAGTATGTGAAAGTTCCAGGCCACATTGTCCAAAATGGGGGTTTAATTCCTATCCCTGATGATATCAGTTTTGAAGAGGCGAGTTTTGTTGAACCCACTAATTGCTGTTTAAAGGCAGTAAAAAAAGCCCAAATTGCACCGGGACAAACTGTATTAGTAACTGGTGCAGGGCCAATTGGGTTAATGTTTATGATGTTGGTGAAGTCTTTTGGGGCGAAAGCGATCGCTACTGACCTTTTACCATCTAGAATTGAAAAAGCTCTAGAAGTAGGAGCAGAAGCAGCTTTTGATGCTCGTGATCCTGAGTTACCTACCAAAATTCAAGCTTTAACTGGGGGAATGGGTGTAGATGTCACCTTGTTAGCTGTTCCCAGTGATAAAGCATTTTTTCAAGCTTTAGACTGTACCCGCAAAGGTGGAAAAATCCTCTTCTTTGCAGAGTTCCCAGACGAGTTGACAATTCCCATTAACCCCAATATTCTCTACCGTCGGGAAATAGACCTCATGGGTAGTTATAGCTCATCCTACCGTTTACAAAGCTTATCTGCGGACATTGTATTTAATCGCCGCATTGATGTGAAAGCCTTAATTAGCGATCGCTATCCTTTACAGGATTTATCACAAGCCGTAGACCAAGCGATCGCCCCCACGGCGGAAACTTACAAAATTTTAATTTATCCGTAATGGAGCAGGGGAGAGGGGGAAAGAATTTATTAAGTTTTATATCATTTCTTGATTTTGTAGTTTAAGCTACAGATTTTTGTGTTCTTATCTAAGATACAAGCAGCATAGAAAAAATGTAATCATATCAATTCTATAGATTTAAGATTTTGTAGTTTACACTACAGATTTTTGTGTTAATATCAAATCACAGGAAGTAGGGAATTATTTCTTAGTCAATAAATACAGGAGGGTAGTATCATGTCTATTCAAGAAAAAGCTCGTCAATCTATGGTTCGTCAACATCAACAAGCTAAGAACCGTCAACAATCCATGTTGATGCGGGCTGCACAAGAACTTGGTTTGCATGAAGAAATATCTCACTACTGGAATCCCATTCAAGGTAAGATGGATGCCGCAACTCAAACGCTTTATGGACGTAGCCAAGCGACTATGAGTTAAGTGAAAAAGAAAGCCACCCCAGAGGGTGGCTAAAAAAAACTTACTAGTTTTATTACTTTTTAGACATCTATTGAGAATTAGATATGCCTTATCAAATTGTAGAGACTTTCCCTGGAACGTCTCTACAATCTTCACCATCAGATGTCTATTGCAATTAGCAATCGTAATATAAGAAGAATTCGTAAGGATGTGGACGCAACTGCATTTGCTTAACTTCGTTAGCAACCTTGTAGTCAATCCAATTTTGGATAAAGTCTTCAGAGAAAACACCACTTTCAGTTAAGAATGCGTGATCATTTTCTAAGGCTTCCAAAGCTAATTCTAAAGAACCAGGAGTAGAAGGAATCTTAGACAATTCTTCTGGAGAGAGTTCATAGATATTTTTATCTAAGGGTTCACCAGGATGAATTTTGTTTTTGATACCATCAATACCCGCGCAAAGCATAGCAGCAAAAGCTAAGTAAGGATTAGAAGTAGCGTCTGGACAACGGAATTCTAGCCGCTTGGCTTTGGGGTTGCCTCCAGAAAGAGGAATCCGCACAGAAGCAGAGCGATTACCTTGGGAGTAAGCCAAGTTTACAGGTGCTTCATAACCAGGTACGAGGCGTTTGTAAGAGTTGGTGGTGGGGTTGGTGATTGCCAACAACGCTGGAGCGTGTTTGAGAATACCACCAATGTAGTAAAGTCCCATTTCACTCATGCCAGCGTACTTGTCACCTGCAAATAGAGGCTGACCATCTTTCCAAATAGATTGGTGACAGTGCATACCCGAACCGTTATCGCCAAAAATGGGTTTTGGCATAAAGGTGACGGTTTTGCCATATCTTCTAGCAACGTTTTTGATGACATATTTGTAAGTCATCAACCAGTCAGCAGCTTCGATTAATTTACCAAATCTAAACCCAAGTTCGCACTGACCACCGGTAGCAACTTCATGGTGTTGTTTTTCGATGGGTACGCCACAATCTTTCATGATTAGCAGCATTTCGGTCCGCATATCTTGAAAGCTATCGGTTGGTGGAACTGGGAAGTAACCTTCCTTAACGCGGGTTTTATAACCCAGGTTGGGACCTTCTTCTCTACCAGTATTCCAACGACCTTCTACAGAATCTACGTAGTAGTAACCAGAGTTGGTGGTTTGGTCATAACGAACATCATCAAAGACGAAAAATTCAGCTTCAGGACCAAAGAAAGCGGTGTCACCAAGTCCGGTGGCAGCAAGATAATCTATGGCTTTTTGGGCAATAACGCGGGGACAACGGTTATACCATTGGCCTGTGCGTGGTTCTTTAATACTACAAATGATACTTAGGGTTGGCTCTTTCATGAATGGGTCAATCCAAGCAGTATTGGGATCGAGTACCATTGTCATGTCAGATTCTTCGATACCTTTCCAACCCCGAATACTAGAACCATCGAAAGGTACGCCATCAGTGAATGAACTTTCATCAATCTGGTCTTGGTACATGGTCAAATGTTGCCAAGTTCCCAATGTATCAATGAATTTCAGATCAATCATCTGAATTTTTTCGTCTTGAATCTTCTTCAAGATTTCTTTTGAGGTCGTCATTTTTACTTTACTCCTGATGTAGCCAATTACCCAGTATAAACCTAAAGTCTGCTCAACCTCAAGTCATTATCCTAATCCAGGTTGTCACACACTACCTGTAATATCCTAAATAGTTAACTTGATATAAGTTTGTCATGTTTGTTACAGATTGCCTGAATTACAGGTTATGTTAACCTTTCTTTCTTAATCTGGCTCAAACTAGAAAATTCATGCTTAGGGGTCAACTTTGGCATAAAATCCTTAGATAGCAGATGGATAGTTTTGTGCCAGTAACTATTTTATGTGAGTTGGCACGGAATTTTGTGGGTGCTTTAGTAGCAACCAAATTAAGATCAAACCATAGATAGCTAAATGATTAGGAGAAACAAGAATGCGTGATGCAGTTGCAACTTTAATTAAGAATTATGACGTAACCGGACGTTATTTTGACCGGAATGCTATTGATAGCCTCAAATCTTATTTTGATAGCGGTACTGCTAGAGTCCAAGCGGCCGCAGCAATTAATTCCAATGCTGCTGCAATTGTTAAACAAGCTGGTGCAAAGTTATTTGAAGAACTACCAGAATTAATTCGTCCTGGTGGTAATGCTTATACAACTCGGCGCTTTGCTGCTTGTTTACGGGATATGGATTATTACTTGCGCTATGCTACCTATGCGTTAGTTGCGGGTAATATGAATGTGCTTGATGAGCGTGTATTACAAGGACTGCGGGAAACTTACAATTCTTTAGGTGTACCCATTGGTTCAACTGTGCAAGGTGTCCAAATTATGAAGGGTATTGTTAAGGAACAGGTAGCGGCGGCTGGTATTGCTGATACTGCTTTTGTTGATGAGCCTTTTGATCATATCACTCGTGAGTTGAGTGAGATTGATGTTTAATATCTAAAATTTTGGCGATTTTGACACTCCCCGTGTCTTTAGACCGGGGAGTGTCAAGAGATAATACAAGTAAAGAATCTGGACAGAAGATGGTATAAAAATTGTAGGTACAACGCCTACAGGAAGAGCTACTAGCGATCGCTTTGACTTCAATGATGAAAGACGTCATGAGCCTTATATTCAAGTTGCTCGGCTTTTTTGGGTAGAAGCGGGTTGGCATCCACCACTATCAGATCCTTGTCAAGAATAAAAATCAATTTCCTTGGATGTTGACTCTGACAGAACAGGAAAGAAGACAAAAGGAAAGATTGATAGAACAGTTAAGAAAGCTGAGGGTAGAACCTGATATTTAATTTGTCAGAATCAGGATGTCCAGGATTTAAGGATGTTCAGGATGTTGTTTGAAAGTATCATGTTTTGATTTTTGATTGTCCATCTTTATCTGTGTTTATCTGCGTTTATCTGCGTTCAATTATTCTTGATATTACTGTTAGATTACTAATTTTTTTAAACGAACCACTCCAGACACAGAGGACACAGAGAAAAAATATCGGTTATCTTTGTGTGGGAAGGCAATAATTTTCTCGTTCATCTAATTAATTATCTCAGAATTGGAGAAGCTTTCATTAGAAAATAAAATCCTGTAAATCCTCAAATCCTGGATATCCTGATTCAGACAATTTGATAATTTAATTTTATAACCCTATGAGTTTTGACAACGTTTGTAAACTACTAGCAGAAAAATATCCCTTTGATTTTGCTACATGGTTACTTCCCCAAGAACCAAAAACAATCAAAGTCTTAAAAACCGAATTGAGTATAGAACCAATTCGCGCTGATTTTGTCACCTTCTTACAAACAGAAAACCGGATTTTACATATTGAATTTCAAACCAAACCACAATCTAAACCTCCCATTCCGTTTAGAGAGTTAGATTATTCAGTGAGATTAATCCGTACATATCAAGTTCCCGTTACTCAAGTAGTGATTTTCTTACAAGAAACAGATGATCCAATTGTTTTTACTGAAGAATATGTTAACGAAACAACCAGACACCGTTACCGTGTCATCAGAATGTGGGAAGAAGAACCAGAATTATTTTTAAATAATCTGCCATTATTACCATTAGCACCATTAACCCGGACAAATTCACCCCAAGGTTTATTATCCCAGATTGCCAATAATCTTGCTAAAATTGCAGATAGGGAGACTAAACAGGATATTGCAGCTTACACAGAGATTTTAGCCGGTTTACGGTTTGAGAAAGATTTTATTCGTCAATTATTGAGTGAGGATATTATGCAAGAATCAGTAATTTATCAGGATATTTTCCAAAAGGGAGAACAAAAAGGAGAACAAAAAGGAGAACAAAAAGGAGAACAAAAAGAGGCAGTTAAATTTTGTCTAATGTTACTAAATCAAAGATTTGGAGAAATTGATTCTGAAATACTTGAAAGAGTGAAAATCCTACCTGTTGAACAGCTAGAAAATTTAGGTGCAGCGTTGTTTAATATTTCTGAAGTTGCTGATTTAATAACTTGGTTAAATCAACAAGATCATCAATAATAGTTTGTGTAGGTTGGGTTAAGCAATAGCACAACCCAACAAATGCTTGAAAATGTTGGGTTTCCTAACGTCAACCCAACCTACCCAATATCTGATGCTGACAATTTATAATTTAAAGAAGTTAAATCCACAACACCTTAATACCTAATTCTCGGATCAACATAGGCGTTGAGAATATCAATCAAAATACTGGCGGTGACAACGATCGCCCCAAAAAAGACTAAAACCCCCTGCACTGTGGGATAATCCCGATCAGAAATGGCTTGATATAAACGATTGGCTAAACCAGGCCAGGAAAAGGTTACTTCTGTTAAAATTGCCCCACCCAATAGGGAAGCAAATGTTAATCCTAAAACGGTAATTACAGGAATTAAGGCATTCTTTAAGGCATGGGAGACTAAAATTTTATTTTCCGGGATTCCTCGCGCCCTAGCGGCTTCTACATAATCAGATTTTAAGGTTTGTTTTAAATTAACTCTGACAATGCGTTCAAAAATGCCACTGAGTAAAATTCCCAAGGTTAAACTTGGTAGGGCTAAATGATGTAAAGCTGTAAAAAACTGACTCAAATTACCAGTTAATAAACTATCAATTGTATATAAACCGGTGATAGTTGTTGGTGCGGGAAGATTAGGGGGAAAACGATTAGAATTAGGAAACCAACCTAATTGGACTGAGAAAAGTAATTGTAATAACATTCCCGCCCAAAACATGGGCAGTGCATAGGTAATAATCCCAAATAAACGCCCACCAATATCAAAACCTGTTCCGGGACGGGAAGCGGAAATAGTACCAACTAAAACGCCGCAAATTATGGCTACAGCCATACTAGCAAAGGCCAATTCTACTGTAGCTGGAAAATATTGACTAATGATTTCGCCGACATTTTGACCGCGACTGGTTAGGGAAGTTCCTAAATCAAAACGAAGTAAATTACCTAAATAATTGAGATATTGTAACCAAATTGGTAAGTCTAAACCAAGCTGTTTTCTTAATTCTTCTTTGGCACTTTCTGGCGCACGTCCTCCCAGAATTGCATCGGCAGGATCTCCTGGTGTGGCTCTAAGTAAAAGAAAAACAATGGTAATAATAGTTAATAGTTGCAGTGGCGCAAATAGCAACCGAGAAACAATATAATACTGTAAAGCTTTAGAACGGGACATATTTATTAATGAATATTAATGAAGGCAGGAGGCAAAAGTAGGGGCGGGGTTTCCCCACCCATTTAGGAGTTCAGAAAGCAGAAAATGTATACCTATTCCCTATTTTTTGTTAACTGTCAACAGTGAACCGTCAACAGTCAACATTCATCTACTTTTTAATTGTTTTATAAATCAGGTTTTGGGTAGGATCAAGATTAACATTGGTTACGCCTTTTTGAGCAAAGATAAAATCTTTGTTTTGCCATAAAGGTATATAGGGAACATCGGTTAAAACTTGGTTTTGAATGTCGGCAAATATCTTTTTCCGGGCTTCGGGATTTTGTTCTTTACGTTGTTGATCTATGAGTTTATTCATAGTTTCACTATAGTAAAATGAGCCTTGGGTTTGACTACCGCCGGTTTGACAACCTGTGGCATCTGCACCTTTTTCACAGGCTAAAAATGGCTGAACGTAGTTATCTGGATCTAAAAAGTCTGGATACCAATTTAGTAAGGCACTGGGATATAAACCTTTGGAAATTTCTTTATAGAAAGTTGCACCTTCTACGGTTTTAACTTCTATTTGTAGAAGTCCATCCATTTTAGTATCAGCTAGAGATTTTAGGGTTTGTGCGACTAAACTACGAGTCATGGAACTGGCAGGATACCAAATTTGCACTTTAGCAGGATTTGCTTGAGAAAAATCAGCAGCAACTAAGGATTTTTTGGCTTCTTCAAATTTGCCATCACCATATTTCTCTTTAAATAATGGTAAGGAAACATTGAAGGTTGTGGGAATTATGCTGTAAAGAGGATCAGCCTGTGATAATAATACCCGATTATTTAATAATTGACGATCAATTAATGATGCGATCGCTTGTCTCACCTCGACTTTATCTAAAGGTTTTTGATTGCGATTTAAGGCCATCAAACTAATTACACTACCCTGGGCAGAAATAGCTTGCCAATCTCCTTTTTTAGCACTTGCTTCTAAACTTTGAATTTGATCCGGTTGTAAGGATAGATAAGCTACATCTATCGCCCCAGTTTTAAAAGCATTAAACAAATTCACCGGACTGGTTTGAATTTGTACGTTTACGCCTTTATTTGTGGGTTTTTCTCCCCAATATTTATCAAAGATATCAAATCTTAAAGAATCTGTTCCATACTTGGCTAATTTGTAAGGGCCTGTACCAACAAAATTATTAGCAACAAATTTACCTGCCCCAATTTGATAAGCTTTGGGTGAAACTGCACAAACTCCGGAAAATGCTAATAAAGAAGGAAAAGCTGCAAAGGGTTTTTTCAGTTTAATTGTTAATTCATATTCTCCCGTTGCTTTAACTGAAGCTACAGTATCGGAAAGCAAGAAGGAGGGTTTACCTTTGTTTTCAATAAAGCGTTGAATACTAAACTCCATTGCTTTGGCATTGAAAGGAGTATCATCATGAAAGACTATGCCTTTACGAATGGGAATAGTATAGGTTAAACCATCTGTACTGACTTTTGGTAATTCTGTGGCTAATTGTGGTTTAATTTCTGTACTGCCAGGTTCATAAGTGTACAGGCGATCGCTCATATTAAACACTAAACTCAAAGATCCCAATTCGTACGCATCAGCAGGATCAAGAGTTCTTGGTTTTTCCGTGGTTCCGATAGTGATTCGACTATCACCCGCAAGAGTATTTACACTACCTGGAGAGGGTGTATTTGCTTGTTGTTTAGGAGTACAACTAATGACCAATAATAGACATAAACAGAATAAGGATAGGTACTTTGCCATCCGACCCCACTGTTTCATTAACAAGGAACACCAGGTTATCATTATGAAAATCTTTTTAATCAGCGATGGATAATTATACTATATATGTGTTTCTTCTGCCGATATTTTCATCATAAATGTAAGAAGGTGAGGTAATAAGATCCCCGACTTCTTTTATTGATTGTGTCCATAAATTATAAATTGATCACAGAAGTCGGGGATCTGAACTCAAGATAGATTATGATATTTTTAGTAAAAATCCTGATCAAAGCATCAAATAAATTATGGTTTTAACAGCTTCTACAATGTTGTCTTTAGGCACTAAAGCCCCAAATTTTCATCTACCAGAAGTAGTAACTGGAAAAATAATTTCTCTGGATAATTTTGCCGATAAAAAAGCCTTAATTGTGATGTTTATTTGTCGTCATTGTCCATTTGTCAAACATATTCAACAGGAATTAACCAGATTAGACCAAGATTATAGCAATAGCAATTTAGGAATTATTGCCATTAGTGCCAATGATGCTAAAAATTACCCCAATGATGCCCCAGAATCATTAAAGGAAATGTGTATAGAAATGGGGTTTGATTTTCCTTTTTGTTACGATGAAAACCAAGAAACGGCAAAAGCCTATACCGCTGCTTGTACACCTGATTTCTTTTTATTTGATAGCGACAGAAAACTCGTTTATCGCGGTCAATTAGATGATAGTCGTCCCAGCAATGAACAACCTGTTACAGGCAAAGATTTAAGGGCAGCTATTACCGCAGTTTTAAATAATCAACCTGTGACAAGTGAACAAAAGCCGAGTATTGGTTGCAATATTAAATGGAAACCAGGAAACGAACCTAATTATTAAGTAATGGGTAATTGGTGCAGCATAAGGCAGGAGGTGAAATACCCATATCCCCGACTTCTTTTATTTATTGTCTCCATAAATTATAAATTGATCACAGAAGTCGGGGATCTTATCACCTCAGATGAATTCTTCCCTCTTTAATGCTGAATTTCCAAGTTGAGAATATAACGCCCTAATTGTAATGTTGCTGACCAAAGTTCATATTCTAGGCGTAAATGTTCTGGTAGAGGATGACCACTAATAGTAAAACTTTTGGTAAAATTACGTAAACGAATCGGTTGTTGTGGTTCTAAAGATTCATGAGGCAACCAAAAACGACTGAGGCCATAAACTCCTTTTTCCCAAAAATGACGATAACTCACCTGGGCATTACCTTGCATGGTCATACTCACCCGATAGGGGGAAATTTCTAACCATAAAACCCTGGGACTACTAGGAGTTACAAAATTCTTTTGTGGTGGGGAAATACTATCTTCGGGATGTAAATAAGTTCCGAATTCACAGCTAATGAGGGGTGGTGCAGTTAATACTACATGAAATTTATCTGTATCTTTTTGATACAAGGTGGCGGCGGTTTCTACTACTGACCAAACTGGTAAGTCAGTGGAAATCATTGATAAGCATACGGGTTTGCGGTGGTGAGTTAGCATGGGAACGTAGGGAATTAAATATTGAAAATAAAATTGTTAGGGAGGGGCTTAAACTAATAGACTTCTTTAGGACTTACACACGAAGTAATCAAAAACTGAATCTTTTTGTAGGAGTAATTCATGAATTACCCCTACTCTTCTGGTATTTTGCGTAAGTCCTGTTTTTGATAAAGTGAGAATTTTTGCTTGATTTTATGTGTTTTTACTTATCCTTTGAGGTTACGGCTGACATCTAGGGAAGAGAAAACTAGACAAAAATTTATGCAAGATGTCTCAATAAATAGTAAAACCTGTTTCATACTAACCAAATATTTTGATTTGTTAATATCAAAAAAATTTAATTAGCTATTAGCTATCATTATTAGCTATCTTGGATGAGCATTATCAATTATAATACTGTATTGGTGAAGATTAAAAAATACTAAAATTATATTATGTTTGTTTGCATATTTACATTTTGCATCTTGTCAATAAGAGTAGGGTGGGGTTTGCCCACCGTAGCAAATCATTTCAAACTGTTTTTATTTTTCATCAGCAAAATTGTACCACCCATACCAATGCAGTACAGCTAACCAGACCGCAGATAATAAACCTGCAAGACTCAAAGTTAAACCAGTAAAGGGAATTAAAAACCCAAATACGGGTAAGATAACACCAACAAGAGTACAAATAATTGCGGCTAGAGAAAGACGGCGATTTGTACCTAAAGGATAGATTAAAATCAGTAAAACTAAGGAAATTATTAGCCAAGCTAATTCGGCATTTATTACCCGTGTCATATAGGTTAAAGTTAATAAACAGGCAAAGAAAATTCCGCCGACAATAGCCACATTTTTTAAAGTAGTTGGTAGAGATAAGTACAGCAGTAATATCCACCATAAAAACAAAGCTGGTGCTAACAACAATAATCGGGGAATAATACCAGTTTTGCCAATTGGTTTAGTGCTGGTAAAGACACCAAAGGGATTTTTAACAGAAACATTATCGGCAAATATCCAAGTAAATTGGGTACTTTGATCATCAACTTTGATATTATTAGGTATAATCCCACTCGCAAAATCGGCATTATTAAAATTAGCAATAGCGACCAGACGGAAATTAGAAAGTAATTGATTGGTAGCACTATAAACCCAACGGGATCCACCTTGTGCTTGATAGGTAACTTTAAAAGTGGTTGTTTGTCCTGGTGCGAGAGTGAAGGAAAAACTATAATTATCGGGATTGGTTTGTTTTAAAATTGTTCCATCTCTTTCTACTTTGTAACTAGCTAGGAGGGAATAACCATTGGGTGGTGGTACATCAAAGAAAAAGTTATTAATATCATTTAATTGGTTAATAACTTTATAATCTGCGGTGTATTCTGTTTGATAAATTGAACTACGATTTTGGACATCTACACTTTGATTGATTTTGACTTGAATTTGTGAACCGGCTAAAGTTAAATAATTAGTGATTTTTTGTTTATCATTGACTTTAACTATTTTGCCATTAACTTGGGTAGAATAAATATAGGGTTGTTCGGTAACGTACCGAACTTGGGGTGCAATTTGTTCTAGTTTATCACCGGCAACACTAGCAGCAACTTGGGCAACTTTAGCCTGTTCCCAATAATGGTAACGATTACTTAATGTTGAACATAGAAAAAAGCCAGTCACTACTAAAATTAAAATTAAGGCTAAATGTTGTAATCCTTGTAATAATTGAGAGTAACGAATAGACCAATTACCAAAAAAAACCGCCTGTTCTGTGGGATATTTTCGCAAGGAAAAACTAATGAGGGCAATTGCCACACCCACAGCTAAAATTAAAAAGACTAATAGTAATGAACCTTGCAGTAATTGAGTCCCAAATTGTACTAATTCTTGGGGATGGGTTAAATCTGGTAAACCGGGAATACCTTTTGCGTCAACAGACATAAATAGATATGTGGATAATTTTTATATTCTGACTGATGTAAGATGGGAAAAGTTGCTATATAATTACTTAGTGATATAGTTTATTGGTAAGTATTCAGCTATAGCACTTCTTTGTACCCAGATCCACGACTTCTAAGATAGATTTATCCTTTCGGAATACAATCAATCAAAAAGTCGGGGATCTTATCACCTCACCTAAATCCTTACGTTTATTGATATATTATCAGTAATTTTGTTTTCCTGTTCCCACTTCTGAGAAATAATCAAAAAATATGGCGATCGCGATTGATTTTGGTACAAGTAACACAGTTATCACTCGTTGGAATCCGGTAACGCAACAAGCAGAAACTCTGAATTTACCGGGTTTATCTACACAACAATTTCTGAATCCTCCCTTAATTCCTAGTTTAGTTTATGTAGAAAATGCCAGTTTAGGTAAAATTATAGCTGGTCAAGGGGTACGCGATCGCGGTTTAGATACAAAAACTGATACCAGATTTTTTCGCAGTTTTAAACGGGGAATTGGCGCAGATATTCAGGGTTTTTTACCGGAATTAGATGGGAAAGAAATCACTTTTGAACAAGTAGGAAAATGGTTTTTAACAAAGGTAATTGAAGAATTAGCACCCCTAGAAGGGGGAATAGATTCCTTGATTTTAACTGCACCAGTAGATAGTTTTGAAGCCTATCGTTATTGGTTAGGGAAAGTTTGTCAATCATTGCCTGTAGAACAGATCCGAATGTTAGATGAACCTACTGCTGCTGCTTTGGGTTATGGTTTCACAGATCCAGGAACTTTGCTAGTGATAGATTTTGGTGGGGGAACTTTAGATTTATCTTTGGTAAGTTTAGATCAAGGTACACAAGCGAAAACTAAACCCCTAGGATTTTTGCTGAAATGGGGTAATAAAAACCTGGGTGAAGATTCTAAACAAAAAATCAAAACAGCGCGGGTATTAGCCAAAGCCGGGCAAAATCTAGGGGGAACTGATATTGATAATTGGATAGTAGATTATTTTGCTAAAACCCAAGGATTACCCATAAGTTCCCTCACCACAAGATTAGCAGAACGGGTAAAAATTCAATTATCTAGTCAAGAAAAAGCTAGTGAAGTTTATTTTAATGATCAAACTTTTGAAAGTTATGAAATGGATTTAGATAGACAAACTTTTGAAAATATTTTAAAGGAAAATGGATTTTTTGATAAACTCCATGACGTGATGATGACCCTATTACAACAAGGGCGACGCTACGGTATAGAAATTGATGATATTAATACAGTTTTATTGGTTGGTGGTACAGTACAATCACCAGTGGTGCAGACATGGATAGAACAATATTTTGAACCGGAAAAAATCCGTCGTCAATTGCCTTTTGAAGCCATCGCCCACGGTGCATTACAAATTACCCAAGGTATTGAAATAAAAGATTATCTTTATCATAGCTATGGGGTGCGTTATTGGGATCGTCGTCATCAACGTCACAGTTGGCATCCTATTATTAAAACTGGACAACCTTACCCCATGAGTCAACCTGTAGAATTAGTTTTGGGTGCTTCTATGGAAAATCAACCAAGTATTGAATTAATTATTGGGGAATTAGGAGTGGAAACTGGAGGAACAGAGGTGTATTTTGATGGCGATCGCTTAATTACTCGTCAATTAGATACTCGTGCTACTATCGTTAAACCTCTAAATGATACAGCAGAAGCTAGTAAAATTGCTAAACTTTCACCTCCAGGTTTTCCGGGAAGCGATCGCATTAAAGTCCAGTTTCAAGTTGATGAACAACGGTTTTTAAGAATTACGATTGAGGATTTATTAACAAATAATACATTAGTAGAAAATAAACTTGTCGCCCAATTGAGTTAAAGTGTAGGGGCGAAGCATTCGGAGAATTAATTATCGGTTTTTACCCCAGACTATGATCCGAATGCTTCGCCCGTACTGTGATCTAAAGACAGTTGAGTTAAAAATGAAAAAATTAACAGATCCCCGACTTCTTCAAGAAGTCGGGGATCTAAACCTCAAAATTTATCTGATCATATAAATCACTCAAACTTATCTGAAAATCCATTGTTTCCAAAGTCAAAATATCAGATTCAGATTGTAATTCTGTGAAAATCCATTGATTATCGTTGGTTTTCACATATTGCATCAGATGATATTGATATTGATTAATTAAAATATATTCTTTAAATTCAGGTATGGAACGATAATACATGAATTTATCACTTTGATCATAATTGCTAGTTGATTTTGATAAAACTTCAGCAATTAATAAAGGATTCATCACTGTAGTTTTACTAGCATCTGTGTAAATAGGTTCTCCCGAAATCACCATTACATCAGGATATGTATATTGCCGATAATGGGGTATCCATAACCGCACATCACCAATATAAACATCATAACTTTTCTTTTTTAAGGCAAATTTCAGATTAGCAGCAAAATTTAGGGCTATTTTATTATGATTTGTTGTCCCTCCAGTCATAGCTATAATTTCTCCATCTTGGTATTCGCTTTTAAAGTCTGCTTTTTCTTCTAGTTCTAAATATTCTTCTGGAGTACAGTACCGTGTTTGTGTAAGCATAATATCAACTAAAAGTTAATGATGATGATATACCAGGGAAGAGGAAAAGGACGTAGGGTGTGTTAGCGACAGCATAACGCACCCTACAATACTTGTAATTATACTACTTTTTGGATTGCTGTTTCTGGTCCGACTAGAGATACATAAGGTGCTTGTAAATATTTACAAGCTACTGTCATAGAATCAGTTGCAGTGACATTATTAATTAATTCAGGAAATTGTTGATCAAATTCAATTCCTAAACCTAAAATTTCATACCAACCATATATTTGGGCAATATGTCCATTGGTTTGTTTACCTAACGCATATTGACCAATAATTTTATTTTTAGCAGTTTGTAAATCTGCTGCTGAAAGTGGTTGCTTAGATAGTAATTCTACCTCTTGGCGTAGTCCATTCATCGCAATTTTAGTATTTTCTGGTGCTGTGCCAATATAAACTACAAAAGAAGCGGGGAAAAGTCGAGTAGAATAAATAGCAGAGACATCATAAGCTAAACCTTGCTTTTCTCGTAATTCTACAAATAAACGACTTGAAAGACCATTACCTAAATAAGTTGCTAGTAATTTTAAAGCAGCATATTCTGGATGATTAACTGATACACCTAAATAACCTAACATAATAATTGATTGTTGAGTATTTAAAGGTTTCAGACAAGATTGGGGTGATACAGTAATAGATGGTAAATTCAGAGTAGGTTTAGTTGCAGTAGGTATTTGCCAATCACCAAAAATGTTGTTAACTAATTTCTCTGCTTGTGCTGCTGTAATATTGCCAGCAATACTAATGACAATATTATCGGGGCGGAAATGGGTTTGGTGATATGCTATTAAATCAGCACGGGTAATGCTGTTCATTGTTGTTTCATCACCTAAAACAGACAGGGAATAGGGATGATTTTGGTATATTACCTGACGCAATTGTTCAAAAGCTAGACTATAGGGTTGTTCTTTTTGAGAACGAATATCTTGTAATGCTAACCGTTGTTCTAGTTGGATTTGATTTTCAGCAAAAGTAGGCGATCGCAATAATTTTCCAGCTAATGCTAAAATTTCTCCGAAATCAGCAGTCACAGTTTTTAAAGATAGCAAAAAATAATCTGTTGCTGCATCTGTACCTAAACTTGCTCCCACAGATTCGACTTTTTCTGCAATTTCCAAACTCGATAAACCATCACATCCTTTCGTCAATAAAGCTGATAACAAATGTGCTAAACCAGCCTTTTCTCGCTGTTCGTGACAACTACCAGCACGAATAAAAATTCTCGCAGCAACAATATCAGCAGCTTGATTTTCTGACACTAATAAAACCATGCCATTGCTTAATACAGTGCGTTCAATCAGAGATTTATTATTAATAGTTTGCATTCGTAATTTCCGAGTAAATAACTAACAAGGCTTGAGAATTGTGACAGCATAATTAGCAATAGAAAGATACTTTTGAGCTAATTTTTGCAGTTGTTGAGAATTGAAAGACTTAATTTGTTGAGGATAGGTAATAGCTAATTCAGCTTCAGCTATTGTATGATAATAGCCATAAAAACTGCTTAACTGATTGGGAGTTTCCGTAGAGAAAGCATACTCATGACATAAAAATCTCTGAATGCGGTTTAGTTCTTGTGGCGTAATTTCTTGATTTTGCAATTCTTGTAAATGTACACAAATCAAATTCTCAACTCGTTCCAGATATTCTGTATCTAACCAAGCCGTAATTGTGAATAAACTTGATTCTTGTTGTAGAGATAAATTACAGCAAACTTCTTGCACAATTTGCTTTTCTTCCCGCAAATCATATACTAACCGAGAAATTCTCCCTTCTCCTAGCAATACCGATAATAATTCTAAACCATAAACAGCTTGAATATCTGATACTCCAGGAATTTTCCAAGCCATCATCAACCGTGCTTGCTCTAGTCGGGGTAAAATTAATTCATGGCGACGAATTCCCTTAATTATTGGTGCGGCAATTTTAGTAACTCGAGGACAACAATCTCGTGACGGAAAATCTGCAAATGTCCGGTTCACCAATTCTCTGGCAGCGGTTTCTCCTATTCCCCCCACCACAACCACAGTCATATTTTCAGGTTGGTAATAACTGCGATAAAAGCACCGCATCGCTTCAGGTGAATGCTGCATTAATTGTGCTTCCGTTCCCAATACAGAACGCCCGTAGGGGTGGTTTTGATAAACATTTTTAACAAGAGATTGAAAACCCAACCAATCGGGATCATCATTATAAGAACGGATTTCTTCTAACACCACATCCCGTTCTTTGATAAATTCATCATCAGGAATGGCTGCATTCAGCAGTAATTCTCCTAAATGGGGGAGGGTATGCTCTAGGTAATTAGCAGCAGTTGTAATGCAATAATGGGCATAATCATGACTGGTAGCAGCATTACTGACACCGCCGATTTTTTCAATGTGATAATCAAATTCCCCAGGTAGCAGGTTAGGTGTACCTTTGAAAATCATGTGTTCTAAAAAATGCGCCATCCCAAACCAAGAGTCTGGTTCAAGGTTAGCGCCCGCACGCACCCAAACATCCGCTACCACTACAGGTGTAGTGACAATTTCTTGATGAATGAATGTTAAGCCATTATCTAATTTGACAACAGAACCGGGAAACACGCTGTTAGTTAGTTGTTTTGACAATTTTTTGTAGTTTCAAGCACAACTTAATTTTGTTATTTTAACCTTGAATTTGCAGAAAAAGAAAGTTACAGCAGTTTGCGAAGGTATGAGGTAGACATTTTGCAGGCAAGACTTGTACTGAGCTTGTCGTTCGCGTAGCGTGGTGTTAGCCATAGTATGCCCGCACCACAAAAGTTTGATTATGGTTGTACCTCATTTGAATGAATGTAGAATCCCCGTGTCTTTGGACGGGGGAGTGTCAATGTATCTTTACTAACTATTATTCCCCATTCTTCCTTAATTTGTGCCAATACTTTTTTTAATTTCTTCGGGAGAAAATCGCTTTTGGGCTTTTTCTAGAATTAAATTCTGAACAATTCGACGGTACTCTTCCATTGCCATTGCACAATGATCTTCTGTTTTGGCTATACAAAGATTACTGATTCATCAATTGATACTGTTTCCATTTTTCCTGCTGTCGCAGCCTTTTTTCTTCTGTTAAACTGTCAAAACACTCAGAGCACGAAATCCCTTCTTCATATTTAGGTGAATATTTATCCGCATCTGAAATGGGATGTCCACAACAAAAGCATAACTCATGACTTCCTATTTCTAAACCATGACCCACAGCAACTCTTTCATCAAATACAAAACATTCTCCTTCCCATAAACTTTCTTCTGGGGGAACTGCTTCTAAATATTTGAGAATACCACCTTTAAGGTGATAAACTTCTTCAAAACCTTGAGAAAGTAAATAGGAAGAAGCTTTTTCACAACGAATACCACCAGTACAAAATAAAGCGACTTTTTTTTGTTTGCTGGAGTCAAGATGTTGTTTTACATATTGGGGAAAATCTCGGAAAGTTTGAGTTTGGGGATTTTCTGCACCTTTAAAAGTACCAATAGTTACCTCATAATCATTGCGGGTATCAATTACAGTTACTTCCGGGTTAGAAATTAAATCATTCCATGCTTCTGGTTGGACATAAATTCCCACCTTTTCATTAGGGTTAATTTCTGGTAAACCTAAAGTCACAATTTCTTTCTTTAACCGGACTTTCATCCGTTCAAAAGGTGGCGTTTCCGTATAAGATTCCTTATGTTCTAAATCTGCAAACCGCGAGTCAGCGCGTAAGAAAGCTAAAACTGCATCAATTTGCTGACGATAACCAGCAATTGTCCCGTTAATTCCTTCTTGTGCTAATAAAAGAGTTCCTTTTATTTCCTGTAACCGACAAAAAGATAGTAAAGGTGCTTGCAGTTCCCGATAATCAGGCAAACTGACAAATTTATACAAGGCAGCAACAACTATAAGATTTTTTTCGTTCATCTGTTTACAACAAAAGAATAATAGGGTATTATGCTTTCAATATTTAAAATTAAACTGTTTTTTGGAAAATATAAAGTCAGTTAGTTTTGAATCTGAATCGGGGGTTTAGCTCAGTTGGTAGAGCGCCTGCTTTGCAAGCAGGATGTCAGCGGTTCGAGTCCGCTAACCTCCATTAATTGTGTTTAAATACTAATGAAAGGTTATTTGCTGGCATGGAAAGAGTCTGCCGCAAGGTTAAATTTCGCGCTTCTGCGGCAGTAATTACATCTTCTAAATTACGCACTCCCCACTCTGGGTTTTGTGCTTGGAGAGATTGATCAAAAGTAGCATTACTAGGGGCGATATGTTCTCCATTTTGTTTATATGGGCCATATAAATAGAGTATACCACCAGGGGGAAGAATCCGCCCAGCCCCTGCCATTAACCCCAAACAAGCAGACCAAGGAGCAATATGAATCATATTAATATTCACAATAGCTGAAATATGCGGTTCTGGTAATGGCTCTTTTTCCACAGGCCATATTGATGAACTGGCATCTAAGTCTATAGGTGGTTGAATAGTATCACAGGGAAAATATTCACACCAGGCGATAATACTTTCACGCAGTTCCGGGTTAGGGTCAGAAGGTAACCATATACGGGGTGCTAGGTGATAGGCAAAAAATGCAGCGTGTTCACCCGTACCACTAGCTACTTCTAGTATAGTTCCCCGTTTCGGCAATATCTGTAAAAGTATCTCTAAAATAGGTTCCCGGTTACGCTGGGTTGCAGGTGCAAATTTTCGCTTATCTGGCGATGTGTTCATGTCAGGTGATCAATGACTATCATAGTTAAATTAGCAGCAATTTCTCAGTTTTCGCTTTTTTTGCCACACCACAGGAGAACAACTTGCCTAAATCTATTCATTCTACCCAACCACCTCTGAAATTTATTCCCCAACGTCATAACCCCCTGATGGTTAAAATCATATCTTGGTTTTTGCCTTTTATTTTGCGGGTGAGAACTAGACCTTGGCTACCTGCGGGTATTGTGAATATTGAAGCTAAAAACGCCGATGTATTGGCTAAATTATACCACGAGTTTCAAGCTGGTAAAGTCCGATTTTTAATTGCTTTCCGTCATCCAGAGGTGGAAGATCCTCTATCTATGTTATACCTCTTATCACGGATTGTTCCTCAAGTAGCAAAGCAAAAAGGGATTAACCTCAAATATCCAGTCCACAGTCATTTTATGTATGAACGGGGAATGACACTATGGGCGGGAAAGTGGTTAGGATGGTTATTTTCGAGACTTGGAGGTGTTCCTATTCGTAGGGGAAGACGCGCAGATAGAAATGCCATCCAAATGGCGCGAGAATTATTTGCTAACGGGAAAATGCCCATCGCTGTTGCCCCAGAAGGCGGTACAAATGGACACAGTAGTATAGTCAGTCCCTTAGAACCTGGTGTAGCACAGTTGGGTTTTTGGTGTGTGGAAGATTTGCACAAGACTAACCGAGAAGAACAGGTTTTTATTATTCCTATTGGTATTAAATATAGTTATGTTAATCCACCTTGGCAAAAAATAGATTGGCTATTATCGAAATTAGAAGCTGATAGTGGTTTAGGTATGACGGAAATTTCGGAAAATGGAAAACAGGAAGATATTTTATATCAGAGGGTTCTTCGTTTAGCTGAATATCTAATTGCGGAAATGGAAGAATTTTATCGCCGTTTTTATCATCAAGATTTTACCGAAGTTATAACTGAAGAAAAATCTGTAAATGCGGTGTTAATAGCCAGATTACACCGATTGATGGAAACGGCTTTAACAATTACAGAACAATATTTTAATGTGCAACCCCAAGGTAATTTTATTGATAGATGTCGCCGGTTAGAAGAGGCTGGATGGAATTATATTTATCGAGATGATATATCTGATATTCACAGTTTACCACCTTTAAAACGTGGTTTAGCTGATTGGGTGGCCCAAGAGGCAGATTTGAAAATGCAGCACATGAGAATTGCTGAAAGTTTTGTTGCTGTCACTGCTAATTATATTCAAGAAAAACCCACAGCCGAAAGATTTGCTGAAACAATATTATTAATGTTTGATATGTTGTCTCGCATTAAGGATTCTACTTTACCAGGTCGGCCGCGTTTAGGTTGGAAACAAGCCATGATTTTTGTTGGCGAACCGATTTGTGTTAATGAAAGATGGGAAAATTGTCAAGGGAATAAACAGGCTTTACGTAAGGGCGTAAGTAATTTAACCCAAGATTTACAGATGATACTACAAAAAATGATTGGGGATTAAAACAAGAAAAGCCTGAAACCCTATATCTGTCTAATGTTTCAGGAATTTTGAAAAATATTTTCCCAAACCTCTTGCCAAACTCAAAAACTGCTGCTAATATTGTTAATCGTGGGACAAAAACGGGTCGATGTCCGAGTGGTTAATGGAGACGGACTGTAAATCCGTTGGTTTACGCCTACGCTGGTTCAAATCCAGCTCGGCCCACCTTCAAGTTAGGAGTTGTAGTTTTTGGGTCTTTTGACTTTAAAAACTATAATTTCTAATTCAAACCCAGTAATTCTGCCCGTGTGGCTCAGTGGTAGAGCACACCCTTGGTAAGGGTGAGGTCACGAGTTCAATCCTCGTCACGGGCTTTTGATAAGACCTTTATATAGTAAAGCTTTCAGGTTCACAGTCGTAATCAGAAAAAACTTAGAATTGTTGTTAACTAAAACATTACCTCTCTCTATGTATTTGAATCCAGCCTGAACAGCAACTAAAGTTAGATATTTCGATGTAGCGAGGGTTGGCTGATAGGCGTTGTTTTCCCACTGGCTAACTGTTTGCTGATAGACACCCAGCCTTTCTGCAAATTCTGCCTGTGTTAAACCCATGTGAAGACGTAGGGCTTTGATTAATTCGCCATTCCACAGTACAGTGTCACCTTTAACTTGAACTTGAAAGTTATTAGGAGGTTTGTAAAATTTTACTTGCTGCTGATCAAAATCAACATCTTCAACGCGATATCCTGCTTCTATCCAGGCTAAAGCCTGTAATGCGCCTTTGCTGCGATTACTCCACCAAGCCCGGTTACTTTTTGCTGAATTGGGTAAGGAATCTTTTATTAAACTCTCAATTTCGGCAAATGATAAAATTATTTCATTTTGTTCACTGCTATACAAGAAGTCTAGGAGTGGCTGGTATTTACTACCCTCCTTCATGTTACCTCTTCCTCTACTAACATCTATTATCTTCTATCAATTAGTTAGTCTTCAGTTAGCCTACGACTTTCAAAGTTATTAATATATCCTGGCTGAATAATTAGCTCTTGAAACTCTTTACAAATCAATCTAATTAACTCTTCATTCTCCCCTGTTAGATAACGTCCGTGCATCAACCTATTCCTTAATACATGGAGGTCATTAATTTTTTTCGTGATTGTATCTCGTGTATTTTTATTAACAGTATTAGCAAAAATTGACTGAGGTGAATTTGATAGCTTATAACCTCCTTCTAAGTCATCAACTATACTAATCATTTTTGATAAATCTGTAAAATCTGCATAATAAAGCCACTGCATAAGTAGAGGATTATGTTGCTGGTAGTTAGCTTCATTTTCCTTATTCTTTAATGCTTCACTCTTACATTCTTTATATTTTTTGAGTCTCTCTTCCCATTTATAGCCATATTTCATTTTATATTTTTCAAGATTTTGTTCAGCATCTTCTATATATCTATCAAGAGTATGTTCCCAGCAAGAACCATACTTTTTGAGCATTACAGATATAATAAACTCTCTGACTGCGTTTTCAAAATTCATTACTAAAGGGAATAATCTCTCACTTCTCTCATCCCCATAAGAGTTATAAACAAGTGTTAATTTAGGAAAGTACGTTTCTGCTGCCTGTGCTAAAACCTTCTCAAGTTCCACAGGTTCAACCGGAACTGCCATTTCAACGTCAAAAGTTATTAAAGTATGAGAATTGATATCGGATTGCCAATGTACATTTAGAAGAAACTCAAAATTTTGGGTAACTGCTGCTTGCAATTCATATTGATTATTTAATGGATTTAGAGGTACTGACTCATATTCGTCATATACAGCACCCAAGTCATCGAAAAGATCATACAAGGCTCTTTCTAGTTCCTCCTGTGGCTGTTCAAAGACAGTCAAGTAGCAAGCATGAATCATTTACACTGCCCCTTGAAATAGCTTTCCAAAAAGCTTATTGGCTTCAGCACGGCAATCCTCAGCAGCTTTAGATAATTTCCCTGCCTCTTGTGTCAATCGTTGTGCTTCTGAAATAATTCGTTTTTGTTCATCTAAAGAAGGAAGCATCACAGGCAAATCATTTAGAGCAGTAATAGTTAACATAGGTTGAATGCTACCAGTTGAAAAGGAGCGAACTATGGCTTGACCAATATCTGAATTAAGATAGAAAGCTAGGTAAGCTGGATCGATCTTGTCTGTTAGTCTCAGTCTTGCAAGGTGTGTATCTATGTTTGCTGGATCTTCAGATTCATAAACAGCCGCCATTCCTGGGTGCATGATTAAACTAACTAGTACATCACCCTTGTGAACTTGAGTTTTTTCTAGTTTCTTATGTTCCTCTGGAGTTAGATAGCGCAAATGATTCAGGTTGATACCTTCAGTTGAAATATTACGTACTGATATCAAAGGAATTTCCCCTCCATCTTTAATCCCGTTGATAAAATAACCACGCTGAGTAGTTCCTAAAGTTAAAGTACCTAATTTAACTACTGGGAAAGGGCTTTTTTCTAACTCAGCCATTGCACCTGCCACCGACTGGGAGTAAGGATCGAAGTTCCAGACACCCTTTTGACGTAACTGTGAAAGATTAACTATAGTTTTTTCCATTGAATTAACTCCCTAATAACCCAGCTAAATCTGTAATTGCTTTCCTTACTTCTGGCGGTTCATTAACTTCATCTTCTGAGGCAGAAATACGACCAGATGCGTCATAGCCAATATTATCAATTCTAGCCATGTAAATCTCATAATCCTGCTCAATTTCCAGCTGATTTTCTGTCGTCAAAGCTATATCACGCTTTTCGAGAATAACCACGCTAGTTTTCACGGCAGCACCGTAGGGCATGAATGTTTCTTGTGGTAAACTCACAATTGCCTTCAATCTTGCCCAACGTAAAATCCAATCTCTAACATCCTGCATTGAACTATTTGCCAACACACCATCAGGTAAAACAATTGCCAACTTACCATTTGGTGCTAGAAATTCAAGACAACGATTAAGAAAAGCGACTTCTTGAGGAATACTTTTAACAACCTTGCCATTTTTCTTTGTCACTCCATCCCGTGAAGCAAAGTCTTTTAAAACACTTTCATTTGTCAACTTAGAACCAAATGGAGGATTAGTTAAAATCATCGTTAACCCTCCCAGATAAAAACCAGGACGTTCTGGAAGTCCCTCTGTAATTCCTCTTGTAATACTACCCAATTTTTCCAGCGAATCCATAACCTTTAAATCGGCATATTGTGCGCCATTCATTAAAGTATTAACTCGCGCTACGTGCATCACATTTCGAGAATATTCAGCCCCAAATAAATGATTATCTCGAAACTTGATAAACTCTTCTGTTGGTTTTTCAGGATTTACTCCTTCAGCACTACCTCCATAATTTACTATTGCTTTTTCATATTCCTGTTTACGCACATAATCTAAAACGTGAGTTAACATTCGCGCTGAACCGCAAGCAGGATCACCAACATAATCATTTACTGTTGGTTGCAAAATTCCCACCATTAAATTAATTACAGGTGTAGGTGTGAAATATTGCCCCAAATCATCGCGGAAAGTCTTACTTAAAAAGTCCTCAAACACCCCACCTTTGACATCTGCTGAAGATTTTCGCAAACTCCAAGGCTGTAAACGCTTGACGATTTCCATTGTCGTGTGAGGCTTGAATTGCAAAACATCAGCTTCATTAAAAGCTAAACGCACACCCAAATCATCACCAAATTTTTTCGCTAGTGTGTCCCGTTCCCACTGCTTGGCTTTTTCAAAAGTGTCTCTAACTTGAACTAATAAACGTTCTGGATCAGTTTCATTACTGACAGTAAATACATAAGCCCGTGATTCTCCTGTTTGCTTTACCAAGTCAATTGTTGCTTGTTCGTCATACCACTTAGCAAACAAGAATTTAACCATTGCATCAACGGCTTCTTGTGGCTGCAAACCCTCGTTATCCCTGAGAATAGAATGACAACCAGAACGGGTATCTCCCAAAACCTCCCGAAATTTATCACGGGATAGAGGTGTGAGTCCGGTTTGAATCCCATCTGGTTCACTAGGATTAAGAATTACAGTATAAGGACTATGATTTGCAGCTTCACGGGCGCTTTCATATTTTGGCAAATCTCCAATTATTTCTAACTTTCTGGGATAGTCAAGATCACGCCGATAAATTTTTGTGTGTTTCCCACTGGTTAAAATTGCATAACGGGCAGATGGTGAAGCACTCATGTAAACTTCTAGCTGTTTGAAATGGTAATTCCATCCCAGTTCTTCATTACCTTCAAACTTTTTGCTAGGTTCCATCGCTTCTAACATAATGAAAGCCACATCTAAGCCTGTGTCAGAGCCAACATAGCGATCATCATAAATTATCACATCAGACCTACCAAACATCTGCCTAGATGCAGTTATGTTGGAAACTTCCAGATTCATTGCCTCTAGTGGAACACCGTACTCCTCTTTTAAAATTTGAATTGCCCACATTGTCACGGGATCTTCAAGCGGACGTACGTATTTACCAGAACCATCAGACGAAAAAAGTTGCCCAAGATTTGGGTGTTCGCGATACTTTTCTGGTACGTCAGCCGGATTTTTATAAGGATTAGTAAAATCGGAAAAAGGCATGAAGTTATGACTATAGAAGACAGATTAGATAGTAGATAAATAATATACTATTTCAAAACACTGGTATTTTGAGAGCGCAATTACTTGCTTCTTACATTATCAGTTTAACGTCAGGTAACTAACAATAATATTATAATAATTATGTTGATATATTTTGAACTGACTTGAATACAAGCTGCGTTAGCGAAGCTCACCGTAGGTATTTCATCAACCCGTGTCTAGGAGGAGAGTATCATGTTTCCGGTGGTAGCGATCGCTCAACTTCTTGATAGTTCAGTGGAGGACATGGATGACAGACTCAGTTTAGTTAATTATTCTCCAGTTTAATTAATTATTCTTCAGTTTAACTAACTATTCTCCTTATTCATTTTCACAACTGAAACGCAGCAGTTAAAGCCACCGCTAAAGCATCCGCCGCATCATCAGGCTTAGGAATTTCATCTAAATCTAACTCTCGCATCACGGCTTCTTGTACTTCCGATTTATCCGCTTTACCATAGCTGGTTAAAGCTTGCTTAATTTGAGGAGGCGCAAATTCCACATAAGGCAGCTTACGCTGTCCTAAAACTAACATTAATACACCCCTAGCCTGTGCAACAATAATAGTATTTGCCATACGATAAAAAAATAATTTTTCGATCGCCACCAAATCTGGTTGTATATCCTCCATCACGGTGTGTAAATCATCAAACAAAGTACATAATCGCTGAGTCATTTCCATTTTGGCAGAAGTGCTAATCACGCCAAAATCAACTAATTGCAAAGTTGTCTCCTGTCCTTTAGTTTGACTTTGTTGCCAATTAATTGCACCAAATCCCACAGTTGCTAATCCTGGATCTATTCCTAAAATGCGTTTTTTCATAAAATGTTCAATAAATCTTATAGTTTCCTGCTAGTCTTGAGGGCAAATGATCTCAAGTTTCTGTTAAATATTGTTTGTACCACCCTTCCCTACTAGGTATGTTCATCGGTTTTTTAAAACAAGCCATTAATTCCCTGCAACTGGAGTCTCACAGTCGTACATCCTACCGGGTCAACCAATGGTTTAAATGGTTATCCCCAGGATTATCTGTAAAACGCTGGTTACTGATTACAGTCGGGGGTGTGGTTTTGGCAAGTTTGGGTTTAGCAATTTGGGTCAAGCTAACCCCTATTTTTTGGATATTAGAGTTTCTTAAAGAGCTTTTAGGATTTCTCGCGGATATTTTACCCAACTATATCAGCGGTCCGTTACTTCTGCTATGTGGTTTTCTTTTGGTTCTGTGGGGACAATCTCGTACAGTTGGTTCAATTACCAAAGTCCTCAGACCAGGAGGGGATGAGGAAGAATTGATAGATGTTCTTTTAGCACATCGTCGTTTATACCGAGGCCCAAAAATAGTGGTTATTGGTGGTGGGACTGGACTTTCCACATTACTGAGAGGTTTAAAAACCTACAGTGCTAATATTAGCGCCATTGTCACCGTTGCTGATGATGGCGGTTCTTCTGGGAGATTGCGGGAAGAATTTGGAGTTTTACCACCAGGCGATATCCGCAATTGTTTGGCAGCACTAGCAGATGAAGAAAAATTACTTACAGAATTATTTCAATATCGCTTTCGGGCAGGAGATGGATTAACAGGTCACAGTTTTGGTAATCTGTTTTTAACTGCTATGAGTGATATTACTGGTGATTTAGAACAGGCTGTAGCGGCTAGTTCTAAGGTATTAGCCGTGAGAGGACAAGTTTTACCCGCCACCCTCAGCGATGTCCGTTTGTGGGCAGAATTGACCGATGGCCGCCGCATTGAAGGGGAGTCTAGTATTCCTAAAGCTGGGGGAAAAATTGTCAAAATCGGCTGTATTCCTGAAAATCCTCCCGCATTACCCGCAGCAATTAAAGCAATTAAAGAAGCTGATTACATTATTATTGGGCCAGGTAGTCTTTACACCAGCTTAATTCCTAATTTCTTAGTTCAAGAAATTGCCGATGCGATCGCTGCTACCAAAGTTCCGCGCATTTACATCTGCAATATTATGACCCAACCAGGAGAAACAGATGGATATAGCGTTTCTGAACATATTCAAGCTATAGATAAGGCTTGCGGTAATAGAAGATTATTTGATGCGGTATTAGTTCATAAAAAAACACCCTCAGCCCAAGCACTTATCCGTTATGCCCAACAAAATGCTCATCCAGTATTTTTAGATCGAGAAGCTATCACCCAATTAGGACGGCGCATAGTTCCGTCTAATATTTTATTTGAAGATGAAAATGGTGCTGTTCGTCACGACCCCCAAAAGCTAGCTAAAGTTTTGTTGAAGTGGTACAGTGCAGCCCATCACGGAAGGTAAGGGTGGGGAACGGGGAGGCAGGGGGGCAGCGGTTCGGCTTACTTCGATCCTTTGACTAGCTCAGGACACCGTAAGTTCAGTACAAGTCCCTCACCGACTGGGTGCAGGGGAAAATATTGTTTTTTCAATCACCAATTACCAATGACTAAAATTCTTCTTCCAGACAGACAAGCAACAGAACAATTAGGTATTACCCTTGGGAAAAATTTAACTGCCAGTAGTGTGATTTTACTACAAGGTGATTTAGGTGCTGGTAAAACCACCTTAGTACAAGGAATTGGTAAAAGTTTGGGAATAATTGACTCTATTGTTAGTCCTACTTTTACACTGATTAATGAGTATACAGAAGGGCGTATCCCTCTTTACCACTTGGATTTATACCGCCTTGAACCGGAAGAAGTCACAGGTTTGAACCTAGAAAGCTATTGGGAAGGTATAGAAGTAATACCGGGTATCGTGGCTATTGAATGGGCAGAAAGAATGCCTTACAAGCCAGAGAGTTATTTAATTATTGGTTTAACTCATCAACCAAATGGCACTCGACAAGCAGAAATTCACTGTGTAAATAGTATGATTGATGATCAGTTGCTACACATTTAAATTTTATCGTTTTTATCTGAATGTTTCATTATTTTTCAACTGGAAATGCTATTTTATATACATGAGATTAAGTAGAGAGTAAGCAATAAATGGCTTGTACTAAGTAACACTTTTGACAAACAGTAGAGAAAAGGAATCAAAAACGATGAGTTCGTCTTTCGATCAACTCCAACCTGCATCGCAACACCAAACTGCCGTTTATTTACCCTATATTCAGGGTAATAAGCGTAATTTATTACCCTATGCTATTAGTCTTTATCAAAAAGGCGTTTTGGAAGGAGACCGGAAAATAGAGGCCAGTGATAATATTCCTTTTGTGGCCAGTTGGAATGTTGCTACCTTGCCATCAGACCTAACCCGATGCCGAATGCAGTTTGATGCCAATTCTGAACTCACCTATGAAGTAATGATGGCTAGTTATGAATTTATTACTTTTTTAATTGAATTGATGGAAAACTATAAACGACATCGAATTACTGATTTTTCTAAACCTTTTTACCGTAAGCTCTTATGTGCAGATGATGATAAACGGTTGACTATTGACGGTTAACGGTTGACTGGTCACTGAGTGACTTATACTGAGATTGGGATGCCCTGAGCTTGTCGAAGTGTTCCCTCTCCTCACAGACAAATTTTTTAGCAAACCCTAATTATATTCATCATCAACATAGGATTCATATATTTCTGGTGCTTCATGATTTGTGACGGCATCAGATAGCTGAAAACTATCATCGTTAATACGGATAATTTCTCCAGAAAAGAATCTAGCTAAACTTTCTGCGGCTTTGATCACACTATCTTGATCCCAGTTGGATGAGGCTGATGGCGTTGGTGCAGTAATGGTTTGTACTGCTGCTGTGTTGGTGCTAATAGGCTGATTTTGTGCTGGTTGGGGTGCTGGTTGGGGTGCTGGTTGGGGTGCTGGTTGGGGTGCTGGTTGGGGTGCTGGTTGGGGTGCTGGTTGGGGTACGGGGGTAGAATTTTGTGGAGGAGGGTTTCTTCTGGTTGCTGTGGTATTTCCAGCAGTGGCTTTTTCGAGATTTACTTGTATTTCTCGTTGGAAGGTTTGCCTAAAAGCTGTGATGATCATAGGGAGATAGGAGTTTACCTTGTCATACCACGCTGGTTTAACTCCTATACGAGCGATCGCACCATTGAATTCTATTAAATGGCACATTTGCCCCAACAATGCTTGTGTGGGTAGCTGTTGAATATTTCCCCGGACTTGTTGCCAAACTTGAGTTAAATCAGATTGTGAAGCCTCTGCTACTGGTTGTATCGGTGTAGCTGGTGGTGGAGATATAGGTTCTGGAGTAGGTGGTGCTGGGATATAAGCGGGTTGATATGCTGGAGGAGGTGCAGCAGTTTGGTGATAAACAGGGGTAACAGAATTTGTCTGAGTTGGTTGGGAAATATTTCCAGTTTGGATAGGAATATTGGCACTTGGTAATAATCCCAGTAATGTGACTTCTAACCACAACCGGGGTTGAGTGGAGTTTTTCAGTTGTACTTCTGCGGTTCTGAGGTGTTGTTGTCCTCGTAAGATCGTAGTGGTATCAAATTTTTGGGCAAAGCTAACCAATGATGTCCAGGTTGACTGAGTACAAGTAACTAAATCTTGACGATTGGGGGCGGTTTTAGCAATGAGGAAATCCCGGTAAAAAGCGGCGAGATTTTGAAGAATAATCAGGGGTTCTCGTCCCCGATCTAGGATTTTGCGGGTGGTATCGAGGACTATTTCTGCCTGATCTTGAGCGATCGCTTCTAATAGTCCAAATAAGTCTTTTTCGCTAACTGAACCTACCAAGTCCCATACCTTATCCGGTGTCACTTCTCCTGTAACTAAAGCTAGTTGATCCAATAGACTTTCTGCATCTCTTAATCCCCCTTGGGAAATTTGTCCAACGAGGGTGAGAGAATCATGGGTAATATTAATATTTTCCTTGGCGGCAATATTAGTTAAATGCTGCACCATCGCATCTAATTGAATGCGCCGAAAATCAAACCTTTGACAACGGGAAATAATGGTTGGTAATACCCTTTGGGGGTCTGTTGTCGCCAGGACAAAAACAACGTGCTTAGGTGGTTCTTCTAGGGTTTTAAGTAACGCATTAAACGCTGCGGTACTTAACATATGACATTCATCAATCACATAAACTTTATAGCGGCATTGCATGGGGGCAAACTGCGCCCTTTCAATTAGTTCCCGGATATTGTCCACACCGGTATTACTAGCAGCGTCAATTTCAATTACATCTGTAGAATAACCTTTAGTAATGCCCTGACAGATTTCACAAACACCACAGGGTTGAGGTGTTGGTTGACCACCTTGCAGACAATTTAAGGATTTAGCGAGAATTCTGGCACTAGAAGTTTTGCCTGTACCTCTAGGGCCAGTGAACAAATAGGCAGGGGCGATTTTCGCTGAAAGAATGGCATTAGTGAGGGTAGTAGCGATCGCCTCTTGACCCACCAGTTCAGCAAAACTTTTTGGCCGATACTTATGGTGCAGGGGTTCGTAAGACATGGAAATCTGTAAATCCTTATATCCCAAGTGAATTTAGGGTTTTACCATTCTAACAACTGATGGTAGTTTTTCTGAGCGCGATAAATATAGCAGGGAACAGGGAACAGGGAACAGGGAACAGGGAACAGGGAACAGGGAATAGAGTTGTTAGTCCGTAAATTCTGTATCTCATTCAAGTGCATACCGCCATAACATCAGCTTTGTAATTTGTAATTTTTAATTTCCCACTCTGAAGTCACTTCAATCGTTAAAATCTGAGAAAGCAACATTAATGGTGCATCAAATGCTCAAGCGGTTTATTCAATGGCTTAAAAAATTTTTTCAGCGCTTGTTTGGTACTAAACAGAATTTCACTCAAAGTCGAGAAGAAGTGCCACAACAAGCCGCACTACGTTTAAGTGATACGGATTTAGAATTTCTGTTCACAGAACTTTTAGAAGGGGTTCATAAGGCTAAAGGAGAGGCGTGGGCGCAAAAATGGCTACATAATCTGGAGCATCGAGTTAGTACAGAACGTTGGTTAGAATGGCTCAATCAGTTTGGTGAAAGATTATTAGTATCATCTAAACCCCATAATGAAATAGCTGGGAGATTAATCCAATTGGGTGAGTTGGGAGTGGGTGACATTAGTAACCTCGCCTACGATATAGGTATGAAAATCCTCACACGCAATCCAGGACAGCCAATTTGGGAATATGACGGACCGGATACAGCAATACAGAATCCGCCCCCACCTCCTGTGACAACGGAGGAAAATTTACCAGAAGGAGAATACAAAACTGTTACCTTGGAAGAATTATTCATGATGTTGCAGCAGGATCAAACCCTGTGTCAGCAAATTGCCCAACAGCTAGGTATGGAAACAGAGCATCCAGAAGAGATTATTCAAGCCTTGGTTAACCAGTATGATGAAACCAATGAATCCTTAAACTAATTGTCCAGGAGCGATATAGATCAATAATGAGATGAGAATCATTCCTCACCCATGCTGCTTATGGGTCAGTTCTATTTATTCAAAGTAGCTATCAGTATTTTTGCGAGAGGAAAAGGAAATTTTTGATTTAATTCGGTAATTAATAATTTTTTTGACACAACGATAGCTACAATCTAGGAGAAAGAAAATCCAACAAATTGGCAGATGTTCAGGTGGCTCTTGCAGTGGTTTAACAGATTTTTACAGTACCTCTTTGACAGTATGGGGAGCATTGATACCCAATCTAGTCAAGAGCATTTGGTGGCAGATCAACCACCAGAACTCTCGAATGCGGATCTAGAGTTCTTGTTTAATGAACTTCTAGAGGGCGTGTATCAAGCGCGAGGACAACAGTGGGCGTTAAAGTATTTGCAGCGTATGGAGCCGCGAATTACTATTGACCGTTGGATAGATTGGTTGTTGGGGTTTGGTGACAGATTACTAGCTTCTCCAGCACCCAATGATCATTTGGCCAAGCGTCTGGTGCAATTGGGTGAGTTAGGTATTGGTGATATTAGTAATCTTGCTTATGATATTGGGATTCAGCTATTGCGGCGCAATCTCAATCAAGAGGATGAGGGTGAGCAAGAGTTACAGGAAATAGAAATTGCTATACCCACAGAAGAGGAATTAGATACACCAGGGCAAGAATTAATTCGCCAATTTGGTGAAGAACTCTGGGAATATCAATCGGTGGATGCTGTGAAAAGTCCATCAGCATCCCAAATGATTGACGATCTGTTCATGGGTGAGTCTGTAGCCATAGCTAATGAGTCTTTACCTGAAGATATTGTTGAGAACATGGAGAAAAATATTCATCATGTCCATCAATTATCAGGCAATGACTATCAAAGTTATGAGTATGCAGTTGAGGATCTGCCCAAGCAGGTGCAAAAAGTAGTTGCAGATTCTCTATCGCTACGGGAGGAAAGTTCAAATCAGTTTTTGGTAAATGTTGAACCACAGTTAGCATCTACCGTAGATGAATTAGTGGTACGGTTGGAACAAAGTACCAGTCTGGCGCAGCAGTTGGCTTCAGAGTTGGCAATTCGTGACAAGGAAATTGTTCCTCAAGAGTCATTTGGCATAGTTGTTGTTAATCAGGCGCAGGCTTTCTTTTACAAAGGGTTGCAGCAAGCTAAGGCAGGAGATTTATTATCTGCGTTGGCTTTGTATGAACGTGCAAGTCAATTAGATCCAGAAGAATATCAATATTGGCTAAATCAGGGTTTAACTCTGTTTTACTTGGAACGATTTCCAGAAGCGATCGCTGCTTATGACCAAACTCTGGCACTGAAACCGAATTTATATAAGGCTTGGTATAGTCGGGGCGGTATTCTGGGAGAATTGGGCGATTTTGATGGGGCGATCGCATCTTTTGATCAGGCGATCGCTATTAAACCAGACTATCCAGACGCTTTGTTTAGTAAGGGTTCGGCTTTGCTCAAGTTAGGTTTAGTTATAGAAGCAATTTCTAGTTATGATCAAGTTCTGGATCTTGAACCCCTAGACCCCCAAACCTGGTATTACAGAGGTATAGCTCTAGGTGTATGTGAACAATATGCAGAGGCGATCGCTAGTTATGATCAAGCTGTAGCTATAGAACCCAATTATCATGAGGTCTGGATTGATCGGGGTGTGGTGCTATTTAATTTAAAACAATGGTCCGCAGCAATTGAATCATGGGATCAAGCCCTGTCCATTCAACCGGAATTTTATCTCGCTTGGTATAACCGGGGTGTGGCCTTTGAAAATCTCGGTTGTCGGGAAGATGCGATCATTTCCTATAAACAAGCGATCGCCATTAAACCTGATTTCCACCCAGCATGGTATAACCAAGCCGTAGCCCTATTTTATTTAGAACGTTTTGCCGAATCTATCTCTTGTTATGATAGTGCTTTACAAATTAAACTAGATTATTGGGAAGCTTGGTTAGGTCGTGGTGCAGCCGTGGGTCATCTCACCCCTCAGGAATCCTCACTAATTGTATTTAGTAGCATTTCTCAATCTAACCCAGATTTGAATTTAGCTGGCTACGGAGGTAAATTAGCCACTTATCAAGAGGGTTTAAAGCATCTGCGTTCAGATACACATCCAGAAGGTTGGGGGAAATTACATATAGCACTTGGTAATACTTACTACGAACAAAGCAAAAAAGAAGCCTCACCCCGTGACCATTGGCATCATGCCATATCTGAATACCAAAAAGCACTATCTACTCTCACACCTGAAGATTTTCCCGAATTGCACCTAGAAATTTTACAATCTCTCACGAAAACACTAATTTGTTTAAGTGAAACAACTGCTGCCCAAGAATTACAAAAATGGGGAATTGAATTATTACAACAATTAGTAAATAGTCCCACGCGCACTGATGAAAACAAAAAACAATTAGCTTTAAAATTCGCAGGTTTGGGACAGTTAGCAGTTGATTTAGCCGTAAATACAGGAGACGTAGTAGAAGCTTGGGAAATAGCCGAACAAGGTAAAAATAATTGCTTACAGTGGTTAATGCCAGAGTTGAATGATCAACTGCAATCCAGAAATTATGATTCTATTCAACAACTACTTAATCCCGAAACTGCCATAATTTATTGGCATCTTAGTCCAGCCGCTTTACACACATTTATTATCAAAGATCAAGCGCCATCACCTATTCTCCTATTGACACCAATACAAGATCTAGAAGCAATTCCCGAAGGAGTAAAACGCTTAATTGAATTTGAACGTTGGTTAACTGATTGGCAAGAATCAGCAACAATATCCAAACTGTTACCATTGCAAGAAATCTTGAATATTTCCACAATTATTCAAGAATTAGAAGGTGTGGATACAATTATTTTAATTCCCCATCGAGAATTGTATAAATTACCTTTGCATAGCTTGTTTAATTTGTCTTTTTCTTCAGTAACTTCTGTCAATACAGTAAATTACAATATTAGCTATTTACCTAGTGTTTCCTTGGGAATATATGCACAATCTCAATTATTCTCCTCTTTAGATCATCATAATGATGATAGAGTTTATCCACTACTAAAATCTGATCAATTAGCATCAGAAATTATCAGCGAAACCTTTGCTATTCCTAAAGAAAGTTTAATTTATTAATAGGATGTTTGAAAAGTCGTAAGTAGGTTGGCGTTAAAAATTGTCGTTGGGGCAAGGGAACAGGGAATAGGGAACAGAGTTGAAAGTCATGAGAGTGTATAGTTTTTTAGGTAAATTCTGTATCTCATTCAAGTGCATACCGCTATAGTCCCCTAAATCCCCCAAGTTTGGGGGACTTTGAAATTCTTATTCCCCCAGAATTGGGGGTTAGGGGGCATTAAAACCCTAGATGGGAACATAACCCTCTTCCATGACTCTAGGCGACGCAAAATTTGAAACCTTTATTTAAAAAGGGTTTTGGCGATTTATTAATGTTTCAAAATGTTCGCCATATTTTGTTATTAATAAAAAGTTCAAACCTTTATCACATCTAGATTTCAAAATTAGAAAATTATTTTTGTGATTCCCAGTTTAATGGAAGAGGGTTACCTCTGTGTCTCTGCGGTTCGTTAAAAAAACTAGTTTCATGCTTCAACCCAACCTACAAACTAACAGGTAATGAAATCCCCAAAGCCTAATAAGTTGGTTGTTTACTTCTTGATAAGAAATACTTATAATCTTGTGTAACGCTTATGGGTTATAGTCTAGAGAAGAGAAAAGAGTAGCACCCGTCGACAACCCACACAAACACCACTAACACCCCCAAAACCAAAAACCGGCAGGTGTCCCGATAGTGCATTTGTACTAAAGGTGTAATAACTATCACTTAGCCACTCTCCATTTTTTCTCCAACCAACGCGATCGCCTAACTTTGTAAAAGTATTCCAGTCATATTCTCCATCTAATTTACCACCCAACTCCAGCCAAATTTGCTTTTGTACAGAAAAGCCAAACTTACCATTGCTATATTTTACCCATAATTGATCCATTTTCCGCAATTCCTGTCTGGGAAAATTTTTCACATCTTCAAGTCTTAACCATCTTTCCTGTTCTCGTTTAGTTAACTTTAGCATCAATTTCCAAGTTTCTAAATCTGCTTCTCGCCATTTTCCTGCTTTTAACAATGTTTCTAAATTTTGAAATATGGCAGGTGTAGGTTCATTTGTAGGACTAGGATTATTACGAGGGGTATTAGCTTGAGTATTATTTTGAGTATTATTTTGAGTATTATTTTGAATATTACTAATTAAATTGGGGAATTTTTCCGTCGGTATTCCCTGAACCCCTACAATTTCAGTTCTTTGAACACCTTGAATTATAATAGATTGGGTTTCTGCCTTGCCGTGAATAGCAATTAGAAGACCTTCTTCATTTAATACTGGACCTCCACTCATCCCCGGTAAAGCTTGTCCATTATAGGATAATTCATACCCGTCTTGATTTTGACTTCTGCCTGTTATATCGGCTGGTATAAAACGATAGTTACGCGGTTGGTTTGCGGGAAAGCCTGCATAATATACTCTTGCACCTTCTTTAACTGTGCGAGAATCGGCAATTTTAGCAAGGGGATAATTTTGAGAACTGGTAAATCTGACTAAAGCTAAATCTAATTTTCCCACAGTTTGAGCGCTTTCCATGGGGTATTTTTGCCCGTCATGGGTGATAATCTCATAAACACCATATCCCGCTTTTTTCACCACATGATTAGCTGTTAGCACAGTGTAGGTATTACCATTTTTAGCGATAATCACTCCTGAACCTTTTCCATCTAGTCCACCAATCATGACGGTGATTGGTTTAGCGATATCATTAACTTGTGCAGGAGTTAAGGCAGATACGGGTTGGTATTGTACTAAAGCTAGGGTTGTTGTTCCTAGAATTACTCCTAATCCCTGGGAAAATTTCATAGTCTTTTGTCTTTTATAATACTATTTTTTATATAGTATTTTTCATAATACCCTTTTTTTGTGCTTCACGCAAAGATGTAAGACAGCCGGGGAATAAATTCCCTGTCTCAAAGCTCAAGTCGGTTAAAACCGACTGGGGAATTGATTGGGGTGCGCTTAATATTGATTTAGGTAGGGTATGTTAGCGATAGTGTTACGGGTTTCATCCTAACACACCCTACAATACTGATAAGTTATTATTCAGTAAGGGTGATAAGATCCCCGACTTCTAAGATAGATTTATCTTTTCTGAATACAATTTAATCAAAGAAGTCGGGGATCTGGAAACATAAGATCCCCGACTTCTAAGATAGATTTATCTTTTCTGAATACAATTTAATCAAAGAAGTCCGGGATCTGGAAACATAAGATCCCCGACTTCTTTGATAGATTTGTCCTTTCTGAATACAATTTAATCAAAGAAGTCGGGGATCTGGAAACAAGTGTCATGGCTGAATATTTACCAGCTTATTGTGCCGAAAATCTGGCTAATAACTCTTCACGAGATGATTGTAGAAGTAAAGGGGTAAATTCTTCTCTACTCATGGCCATCAGGGGGTTAATAATTCTTGTCAATTCGGCATCAACTTCACCAAAACGCACTTGCAAAATACTCTCAATTATAGCGCGTCTTTCTCTTTCTACGCCAGTTTTAAGTCCTTCCTGTTGTCCTTCCTGGAGTCCTTCCTGGAGTCCTTGTTTTCTCAGTTCTTCTAATTGTTGTTGATACATTTGGGATAATTTCATAATTAACTCCTGATCATCCTGATCAATATCTTGTTCTTGACGCTGACGTGCCGATAACACAGCAATTAGGTTATGTACTAATTCTATGACATCTGCCAGAAATGGACTGTTATTTGTCAGTGTTTCTAGTTCTTCCACTGCTTGTCTTTGTACTTTTCCCCTCCCTAATATCCGCAAAAACAGGGTTTCGGGTGTGCTGGGTAATTGATGGATACTCACAATAACGGTTTTAAATCCTTTGCCAAAAAGGTAAATTCCCTTA
>NZ_PGEM01000234.1 GCF_002934005.1 Cuspidothrix issatschenkoi CHARLIE-1
GCGGCCGTGTCCTCGAGGCGGCCTGAGGCCGAGGGCGTGGCGGGCGTCGTGCGGGTTGTGGCGGACGGCGGGACTGACGCGGCGGTGGATCATGCGGACCTGACCGAACCGGACCCGAGGCGCCGCCCTGTGATGCTAGGCGGTGGCCTAGCGGCTAGGGCAGTGGCTGAAATGGCAAGCCGTGGGCGCGCAGGCATGGCCGGAGATGACATTATCCCCCCTCCCCCTTATAATAGGGGGGATAATGTGCCCTGGGAGGGGGTGGATAACACCCACGGACAGGGCGGAGGGGCTGCGTCAGTAGACCCGACACGGGCCGTAGGACCGTATGGGGGAGCGGCGTTAGTGCGACCCCGTGACGAGACGAGAAGGGGGACGGATGATCCGTCCGGCATCGAGATGAGGAACCGCTGATGACCACGACACGCGACATCATGGGAGCGATCAGACAGGCCCCCAAAGCAGCAGCCCCGAAGCCGGGGCCGGTGCTGGGGGACAGGATGCAGTCGGGGAAGGAGGCGCTTTTCGGTGTCGTGCGACAGGCGCGCGATACCGGAAAGGCGATGGGTCTGGCCGAGCGGGTCACAGCGGGGGAGGCGGTGTCGGCGGGGACAGCGGCGACATATGCGGCGACCACAGCCCGGCGTATCGACCTGGATGCGGAAGGTGGCGGGCGGCTGATGGCTGGCGTGTCGGCAGCGTCATGGCATGCGACCAAAGCGGCGTTGCTGTGGGGGGCATCCCGGGCATGGCATCAGGAGATGCGGGCACAGGACGCTGCACAGCGGGCGGGTGATATGGGCAAGGCCATGACTCATGCCCGCCGCGCTCTGGCTGCTGCGTCTGCGGTCCAGTCGATCGAGGCTGCGGAGAGACCGGAGCCGACACAGCGCCGGGCATCGAAGAGGGCGAGCATTCCGGCAGCGAAGGACTGGCAGGCGAGGATCGTCGATGCTGCCACCCCAGCACAGCGGCCTGCGGTGGTGTTGCTGTGGGCGACTGGTTGCCGGCCTGCGGAGATCGGCAAGGGAGTGGACATAGGTCGTGATAATAAAGGGCGGCTGATGGTCGTGATCCCCGGTGCCAAGGTGCGCGAGGAGCATGGCGCTGGTCAGCCTGTCCGGCGATTGCTTATTGACGAGACGAGTCCCGCAGGTATCGCGCTTGCCGAGATCCTGGGTGATGCGGAGCGGCTGACGGTGAAAAGGGCTGCGACACGACTGAACAAGGATTTCGCTGACATTCGCCGAAAGGTCGGCGGCACAGCATCACCGTATTCGATGCGGCACCAAGTCGCCGCCGATCTGAAGGTGTCCATGGAAGCCGAGGACGTGGCAGCGGCGCTTGGGCATCGGGTGACGCGCAGCCAAACGCGATACGGGTCTACACGCCAGGCTAAAGGCGGATCGGCGATCAAGGCTGCGAAGGCGACTTTCCCTGTGAAGGAAACGAGGCCGTCAGCGCTTCAGCAGTCGGTCCCAGATCGAGAGCCGGGGCTGGGATAGACGCTCTGCCATCTCTCGCCACCTGTCGCGCTCCGCGATGGCGTCGGCCAGTCGGGCCTCTGCGACAGCCAGCCGTGCCAGCGTTTCTGGGGTGTCCGATGCGATGTCCACGGTATGACTTGGGGTAGGGGAGGGGGGTGTCTGGTCAGGGACCGGACGCTGACCAGACCATAACATCAGATCAGGCTCAGCGATACGCCATGCCCCCTTATTGTCGCGAATCGCCCGCAGTTCTCCGGTGGAGAGGGCACGCATAATCGTGGTGCGACCACATCCAACATGTGCTGCGGCGGCTTTCGGTGAAAAAAAAATTGGGCTGTCCTGGGTCATGCCCGGACGGTGACGGCCATGTGTCCTGCGGTCAATGCCGTCCCCGGTTTTTCTTGCGCGGCATAGCCGCGCCCCCGCTTCGCGGGCTATGTCGTTGAAGAAGAAAATTCGTTCCAGGAAAGGAAAAAGTGGCTGCGGCGGTTCGCCTTTCCATCACATTCGCGCCCTTTATTTCTTGCTGCCTGGGGGGGCAGCGGGGGGGGGCGTCTTGCAGTCTTTTGCCGCCGGCAAAAGACTGCAAGGACGCTTTGCACAGCATTGAAATGACAGAAAGAATGGGACTATAAATGGCGAAGGCCCCCGGAGGGAAACCGAGGGCCTTCTATGGACGAACGCACATGATTTCGCGGTCTACGCGTGCGTCCAAGTTACAGAGGGAATATACGCATGATCTCGCAAAGGATCAAGCTGCTGACCGCGCCCAGGATATGGCGCGGACATGTGGCGAGAGACTGATACCGGACCGCAAAATGCGGTGCCTTATGGCATCGAATCGCGGCCTTTCTCTGCGTCGGGGGAGGCCGGAACGGCCGGGGGCGGAGCCCCTCTTGATAACAATGCGAAATCGGTTGGCCGCTCGGATGATGAAAGCCCAGTAAAACAAGGGCGAATCCTCAATTTCCGGCATCAGCGACACGCGGCGGGGCTGCTCGGCGGCACGGCTCGCGTCGGCCTTTGCCGCTGGTCGGTGATCAGCCGACAGGCCGGGGTCGATGTGGTCATGTCGAGATACGGGGATGCGGCGGGGGTCTCGGCCCATTTTGAGGGCCTTCAGACCTGCGGCAGCGTCTGGGACTGCCCGTGCTGCTCGGCGCGGATATCGGAGACCAGGCGCGGCGAGATGAACGGCCTGTTGGCGTGGGCCAGGTCGGAGGGGTTCACGGTCCAGATGATCACGCTGACCGCCCGGCATGGCCGCCGTGACGCTCTAGCGGCGCTGCTGGACGGCATGAAGCGGGCAAAGCAGCGATGGGGGCAGCACCGCGCCTATAAGCGGCTCAAGGCGTTGATCGTTGGCAGCGTGACCGCGACCGAGGTGACGGGCGGCGGCGAGCACGGCTGGCACCCCCATTTTCACATGATCGTCGTGACTGTCGGCCCCGCCGATCTGGACGCGCTGCGGGATGCGTGGCTGTCGTCGCTGCGGTGGGCCGGGCTGGACGGAACCGGCGCGGGCTGGCGGGGGCAGGGCGCCCGCGCGGCGGGGGGGAACAGCACCAAAAGGGGGGGCGCCGGGGGGAGGACGGAGGGGGGACGGGAGGCGGGGGGGGGGCGGGGGCCACCACGAC
>NZ_PGEM01000235.1 GCF_002934005.1 Cuspidothrix issatschenkoi CHARLIE-1
CAGTAGTCATGCACTCATTATTTGAAGAACAATTAACTTTAGAAAAATACGAACTACATCATCATTTAACCTATGGTACAGAGAGTTTTGCGGAGGCTTTAACCTATTTCCCCGAAGTTACTAATTTTCGAGTTGGCCCAGAAGAATATTTAGACCATATTCGCAAAGCTAAAGAATTAGTAGATATTCCCATTATTGCTAGTTTAAATGGTTGTTCTCCTGGGGGTTGGACAGAATATGGTAAATTGATGCAAGAAGCGGGAGCATCAGCTTTAGAATTAAATATTTATTATGTTCCCACTGACCCCAATTTAACAAGTTCAGAAATTGAACAAAACTATATTGACATTCTCACATCTGTGAAAAATTCTGTCACTATTCCGGTAGCTGTAAAACTTAGTCCTTACTTTACAAATACTGCGAATATGGCTAAACGTTTAGATGATGCTGGCGCTGATGGTTTAGTATTATTTAATCGGTTCTATCAACCTGATATTAATTTAGAAACTTTGGATGTAGAACCTCATGTATTATTAAGTACCCCTCAAGATATGCGTTTACCTTTGCGTTGGATAGCTATTCTCTATGGACATATTCAGGGAAGTCTGGCAGCAACTAGCGGTATTCACAACGCCCATGATGTGATAAAAATGTTGATGGTAGGGGCAAATGCCACTATGCTGTGTTCTGTGCTATTACGCCATGGTATTGATCATATTCGTTCTTTGGAAAAAGACATTAAAGAATGGATGGAAAACCATGAATATGAGTCTGTTAAGCAAATGCAAGGCAGCATGAGTCAACTTAACTGCCCTGATCCTAGTGCTTTTGAACGCGCTCAATATATGAAAGCGTTGCAAACTTATCAACCAGAATGGGGACGAAATACACGAATTTCAACACTGAACTCCTGAACTCCTAAACTCCTTATGAACAAACGTATTGGTATTTTAACAAGTGGTGGTGACTGTCCTGGACTCAATTGTGTAATTAGAGCAGTTGTGAGTCATGCGACACTTACCCATAATTGGGAGGTTGTAGGTATTCCCTATGCCACCCAAGGTTTATTAGAACGGCAAACCGTGCCTTTAAGTATGCACGGTTGGGACTTACGCGGAATTGATCCTTTATTAAATATGGGAGGAACAATTTTAGGTAGTATCAATACAGGAGATACTTTAGCTTCAGCTAGTGAAATTTTAGCTAGTTATGAAGCGCTAGGTTTAGATGCTTTAATTGCCGTAGGTGGAGATGGCAGTTTAAAGATAATTCATCAATTAGCAACTTTGGGTAATTGGCATTTAGTTGGTATTCCTAAAACTATTGATAATGACGTGGCATTAACAGAACGTTCCATAGGTTTTGATACGGCAGTAAATACAGTTGTGGATGCTATTAATCGTCTTACATTTACCGCAGCAAGTCATGACCGAGTAATGATTGTCGAAGTCATGGGACGTACTGCGGGACATTTAGCATTATATTCCGGTATTGCTGGAGGTGCAGATGTAATTTTAATTCCGGAAATACCTTATACTATTAAAGGAATTTGCAATCATTTGCAAGAATTACGCGATCGCTGGAAAAGAAAATTTGCTATTATCGTCGTCGCTGAAGGTGCGACACCCTGTTTAGAAGATTTAAGTGATGCTGATATTTGCAATTTAGAAAATGCCCCATCTCAACATTTTACAACCCCTAAATGTGGTCGTGGTCAATATATTGCTGATCGAATTTCTACTTTAACTAAAAATTTTGTAGATACGCGGGTTTCAGTATTAGGGCATATTCAAAGAGGTGGTATTCCCTCAGCATTAGATCGTCTTACCGCTACAGTTTTTGGGACAACCTCTGTTGATTTAATTGCCCAAAATAAATATGATCAAATGTTAGCTTGGCAGAATGGAAAAGTTGTTAATGTTTCTATCCAAGATGCTGTAGATAAAAGTCCCTCACTGGTAGATCCCCATGGTTATCTAGTCCAAAGCGCTCAATCTTTAGGAATATATATCGGGGAAGAAACTAATAGATAGGGGTTGCTGAATAAAGCTATAACC
>NZ_PGEM01000236.1 GCF_002934005.1 Cuspidothrix issatschenkoi CHARLIE-1
TAAAACGCTCTCAGAGGTCATATTTTGCCCTCTAACGCATTTTAATATCAAAGGCATAGAATTATACTCCGAAAACAAAAATAAGCGAATATGAGCCTCTGAGGGCTATTTTCGCTTATTACTCTAAACTTTCTTGAATTAAAGCAAAGAATTTATCAAATTCTCGCCTAAATCCCTTTAATTCAGCCAACAAATCTTTATTCATGTCTAGAAGCTCCTTATTTTGAACCTCCAAAAACTTACACTTGGCTTCTACCTCCGATATACGCTGAATAACATTTCCTTCAAAACCTAGAGAATAATTTTCTTTGCGAAGTCCTTGTTTTATTTTCTCAACACCTGAAGCTGATATATACACCAAACCTCTATGAGTCATCACATCATCGTTATCTAATTTTTTTCGGTGATATTTCACCAAATCTTTTGATATTTTTAACTCTTCAGCAATCTCTGACATTGTCTTCCAACTACTCATTTTTGCTCCTTTTCATCTAATTTCTCTCACCGGTAAATTTACCACCTAATACTATACCATACGATTAGAGGATTTACTAGTAAAAACTACCCACTAAATACATATTTTCATTCCGGCAAGCTTAGCATCTGGATACCCATTTACCAGTAAATTTCCCAGATGCTGTGTTTGAAAGAAATAAAAAGAGACGTTCAAGAGAACGCCTTTTTACCCCTTTCAAATTTTTGGGGAGCTCCCCAATCCCCCTCCAGAAAAAGAGAGAATTCTTTCTCAATTATCAATTTCAGCTGGTAATGTATAGAATGGCAAGTGCTTCGGCAACTCCTCAATCTCTAAGCCGAGAACATCTGCCAAAGTAGTAATCTCTTTCTGCAATTCGTTAATTTCACCCTCTAGTAATTCATAACGTTTTTTATCCAACACTTTTTTTACTCGAGCAATTTGACTTGCCACGAATTCAAATTGACTTTCAATATCCCTTCGAGAACTGTCCCAATAGTTTTGGGCGATGCGTTGCTTTTTCTCTGTAGCTCGTATATGTTCAGCCAACGAATTAAAACTATCCCATGCAGTACCTTCCCACTGCTCAGCTTCTTCCACTTGCCTCAACAATCTATTTCTTTCAGCTTTTAATTTCTCGATATCGTTTATCAGTTCCGTTCTTTCTGTCATTTTGCTTCTCTCTTTTCTGCCTGGATCAATCTAAAAAATCGTAGATATCTGTTTGATGACTGTTCTCTGTTGCATGTTGTATCACTTCGGCAGTTGTTGGTTGTCGATTATCAGTAATCTGCATTTCATAGCCAATGACCTTTCGGCCATTTTTAACTACGTTTAGATAAACATCTACCCCTAATTTTTTCTCTAGCTCTTCTGCCCCAACTTT
>NZ_PGEM01000237.1 GCF_002934005.1 Cuspidothrix issatschenkoi CHARLIE-1
CCTGGAGGTTTAGATGAAAATTGCTGTGATTGGTGCGGGTAACGTCGGTAGCCGTCTTGCTAAACTGTTTATTTTAGCAGGTCATGAAATCACTATTGGCTCGCGGGAACAGGAAAAAGCGATCGCAATTGCGGCACAACTTGGAGAAACGGTAAAAGGTGCAAAATATGCCGATGCCGTAGCGAGTGCTGATGTAATTATAGTTACAACTCCCTGGGCAAATAATACAACTTTAGATGTAGTTCAAGAACTCGGTGACTTAACTGGCAAGATTGTGATTGATTGTACCAATCCTCTCGCGCCTGATTATATGTCAAATACATTAGGATACACCACTTCTTCAGCCGAAGAAATTGCTAAACTCATTCCCGGTGTACCTGTGGTTAAAGCATTCAATACAATTTTTGCTGAAGTCATGGAACCTGGCAAGCAAATATTTGATGGACAAAAAGCTACAGGCTTCTACTGTGGCGATGATGCAGCAGCTAAAGCAATAGCTGCAAAATTGATCGAAGATGCGGGATTTGAACCTGTTGATGCTGGAGTCTTACAAAATGCTAGATATTTAGAACCAATGGCCCAGCTAAATATTCAAATTGCCTATGGACTCGGAGGCGGAACTAATGTTGCCTTCCGCTATATGCGACGTTAGCAATACTGGGAGGTTCAGATCCCCGACTTCTTCAAGAAGTCGGGGATCTTTATACCCTATATTTAAACCATAGCTGGTTGTGGCCATCTACCCACCGCTTTACCAATCACTGCCAATTCTGACATTAATTGATCAAAAGCATCTGGGGTTAAAGATTGAGGTCCATCGGATAGAGCTTTTTTAGGATTAGGATGGACTTCAATCATGAGAGAATCTGTACCAGCAGCGATCGCGGCCATCGCCATCGAAGGAACAAACTCGGACCAACCCACACCATGACTAGGATCAATCATCATCGGTAAATGTGTCAACTTCCGCAACACCGGCACAACGGATAAATCTAAAGTATTGCGAGTATACTGACGGTCAAAAGTTCTAATTCCCCGTTCACAGAGAATCACATTGGCATTACCCGCCGCTAAAATATACTCCGCCGCCATTAACCAATCTTCAATAGTCGCCGCCATTCCCCGTTTTAACAGCACTGGTTTAGGTTGCGCTCCCACTTTCTTCAGCATGGAGAAATTTTGCATATTTCTCGCCCCTATCTGAATCACATCAGCAACTTCGCCAATTTTCTCCAAGTCTTCAGTATCCATTACTTCCGTAATAATCCCCAGTCCACTCACTTTCCGCGCTATTGCTAACAATTCCAAAGCACTTTCACCATGACCTTGAAAAGCATAGGGTGAAGTACGGGGTTTATATGCGCCACCCCGTAAAAACTTGGCCCCCGCAGCTTTTACCCGCAGTGCCGTTTCCACAATCATTTCCTCATTTTCTACCGAACAGGGCCCAGCCACAACCACCAAAGGATGATGTTCACCAAACACTACATCCCCTTGAGGAGTATTCACCACCACCTCAGAAGCTTGACCATGACGGAACTGCCGACTAGCTCGTTTATAGGGTACTTCGACTCGTAATACTTGTTCAATCCATTGACTCAATTCTTGAATACGGGGGGGATCTAAATCCGCCGTTTCGCCCACTAAAGCAATCACTACTTTATGCTGACCAATGATTTTTTCTGGTGTTAGTCCCCAGCTAGATAGTTCTGTAGCAATCCGATTTATCTCTTCCTGTGGGGAACCAACCTTCATGACAACAATCATTTGCAAGTTCCTTTTTAAGTAAATTTTTTATTAACTAATTATTAGATTAACAACAAAAACTTATGAAAAAAATGTAACGTCAGGTACTTTTTTTTCAAGAGGGGGTAATTGGTGCTTTAATTTTTACTAAAATTTAATGCGGATAAATTTAAATCATAAAAGCTAAAAACTATATCCCTGTAAAAGTTTGCAAACTCTTAGATATAAGCGAATCAGCATAAGAGTACAATTATAATTATCAAATACAGGCACTTTAGTATTAATTTTCCATAAAAGGGATGCAATTGGAACTTGAATCCCAATATACCCCCTACTACAATTCCTGCAACCAGGAAAAAGAATCAATGGGAAAAAACAGTTGATAATCTGAAAAATCAAATTTCCAAACTGAAAAAATAATTCTTGAATGGTAAGTATTCAGCTATAAAAGAAGTCGGGGATCTTTTTACCTCACCTGAATTCTTACCTTGAATGTAGAGATGTGGACTAAAACATCTCTACATTATTCTCTAAGACCAAGAATCTAAATCCAAAGACTGCATTCCTTGGTTTTTAACATAATCTAGTAAACCTTCCAACTGCCACCAAACAAATAAACAAGTTCCTAAACTCAAGGGTAAACCAATACCCAAAGCTAAGGGGGAGGGAAAACCAAATATCTCTAAACCGCAAGAGAGAAATAGACATACCCCAGCAGTAATGCCCAGAAATGGTACTATCAATTGTTTATAAAAAAAACGAGTATTAGTCTTTTGTTCACCAGATTTATCCTTTGGCCATTGTTGGATAATAACCTTTAAAGTTCCAGATAAAGCAATACCAGAGGTTAAGGCAGTGAGAAACCCAACTAATAGTAAAAAGTAAGGCGGTTGTAGAGGATAATAGTACATTAAAACTCCTGATTGTTATTAAAATTCGTTTTTATTTGCTCAAGACATTACTTAGCCAAAATCGCTGCTACACTTTCTTTCGAGAACTCTGTTAACAGCCCGATTGCCACATTGAGTAAACGATTTGGGGGTAAATCATCCTTAACTAAATCCCAGAGACGTTGTACTTCTTCTGTGTGTAAACGGTCATCTTCAGTTAGTGCTAGTACCAACTGGCGACGGAGAAATTTACCCTCTTCTGAAAGTATAAATTCCAAACCCATTTTTGCTGTTGGTAAAACATCAAATTGGCTATCAGTACGCGCAATGGTAATGAGATTTTCTAACCGTTGCCACTGGAATTTACCATCTTTAAATAACACATTGAGTAACCGCCGCCTTAATGCTGGAGATTCCCCGGTTAATAACCGCCGGGCTATGTAGGGATAACCCACTTCCACAATTTTGAAATCTGGGTTAAGACTTAAAGCAATACCTTCTTGTGTCACCAAAGAACGGATAATCAAAGCAAACTTTGCTGGCACTCGGAAAGGATATTCATACATCAATTCCGAGAAATCATCGGTAATAGTTTTGAAATTGAAATCCTGAACATTTTTGCCAATAGCGTTACCTAATACCGCTTCTAAGGCCGGAATAATGGGAGCAATATTAATTTTGGGTGTCAAAAACCCAAGTTTAACAAAATCTACCGCTAAATCGGCGTAATCCTTATTGACTAAATGGACTAAGGCATCAACTAAACTTTCCTTGGTAGTTTCTTCTAATTGATCCATCATGCCAAAATCAATATAAGCCATGCGACCATCGGGCATAGCAAATAAATTACCAGGATGGGGATCGGCATGGAAAAATCCATGCTCTAATAGTTGTTGTAAGCCGGTAGTGACACCGATTTGAATAATGGTTTCTGGGTCTAAACCTAGAGATTGGATACCCTGAATGTCTGTCAGTTTAACGCCATTAATCCATTCCAGTGTTAAAACATAATGACTGCTATACAACCAATGGATACTGGGAACTTTGACTTCGGGATTGTTACGGAAGTTATGGGCAAACTTTTCCGCATTCCGCCCTTCATTGATGTAATCAATTTCCTCAAATAACTTAGTGCCAAATTCATCCACAATTAAGGTTAAATCATGGCCGAGATTGAGGGGTAGCCAGGGAGCAAGCCAACTTGCCGCCCAACGCATGAGGTATAAATCTTTGGTGAGTAAGGGGCGTAAATTGGGGCGTTGTACCTTAATTGCTACTTCTTCACCACTAACTAAGCGACCTCGGTAAACTTGACCTAAACTAGCTGCTGCTATTGGTACAGGGGAAATTTCCCGAAACATTTCGCCAATTGAGCGATCTAGTTCTGTTTCGATAATGTGGTATGCCAGATCATTATCAAAAGCTGGTAACTGATCCTGTAGTTTGACTAGTTGTTCTAAAAAGTCTTTGCGGATTAAGTCGGGACGAGTAGATAGCGCTTGACCAACTTTGATAAATGTCGGACCGAGATTGGTAAGTATGTGTCGCAACTGGGTAGCGCGTTTTCCCTGATTTTCCTCTACTTGATTTTGCCATTCGTCCCACTTCAGACTAAGTATAAATCCTACAAAAGACCATAGGATTCTCAGTAGTCGTCCCCATGCTAACCAGGGACGGTAACGAAAGTAACGAGCGATCGCCTCTGGATTATACTGCTTTAATTCAGCAGGTTGATACTGACCCACGCCTTTATTTGCCTCTTCAACTGGGAAATTGACACCGTCATCGTCATCCTGAATGCTAACTTAGTGGTTGATACAGGATGATGGTAGTTTTCGGTTTAGTAAGAAAATTTGACCGCACCTAGAAGTAACAGCTTATGAACTCAAGCTGTTTCACTAGTTTTATTTATCTTTCTCTTAATTATACTTTATAAAACTACAAACTTTTCTGGTATGTCTGAGGTATTTTATCTTTTCTTAATATGAAGTTGTTTGATATCAGAACGATATGACTGATTTTGCTAATTTAGTATAAAAGACAAGTTTTCAGATGACTATTTACTTTTACAAGGTTTGTCAGCCCTATGGCTGTTTTTCTAACTTTTCTCCCCACGGTATTGAGGTGGAAGGTATTTATTGGCCAACTGTTGAGCATTATTATCAGGGACAAAAGTTTGTTGGTACTACCGATGCCTCGATTATACCTTTAATCCATGATGCTCCTACCCCAGAAGAAGCTGCTGCCTTAGGACGTTGTCCCTCTCGTCGTCTCCGTCCAGATTGGGAATTGGTGAAAACTCAAGTCATGCGGGTTGGGGTGCTACAAAAATTTATCACTCATCCTGATATTAGGGAAATATTATTAATTACAGGTGATGAAATGCTCATAGAAAATTCACCTACAGACTATTTCTGGGGATGTGGTGCAAATCATACCGGAGAAAATCACCTCGGTAAAATCCTCATGGGTGTACGGGCAGAAATACGGTTACAGTTATTGGAAATATGAGAATTTTTATACTAGCTGTCTATTAAAATACTGTTTAGGTACTGAAAAAACGCTCAATCACTTAAGGTAAAAAATCTCACTTCGACAAGCTCAGTAACCACTCAAACTCTCATTATTCGCCGTCCTGTGTGTCTGGAGTGGTTTGATAATTTATTTTTGGGTCATTTATTTTTGGGCAGTCCCTTACTGAGAATATCTTTGAAAAGGTGATACACTGAGTAAAAGTTGCAATTTTACCAAATAGTAATTTTTATGAAAAGTAAAAACCAACAAAATAATTGGCTGGTATTACTGGTAGGTCGTGGCTATATCACTCTGTCCGTTAGTATTCTGTTGTTATGTGGGGTGGGTGGGGTTGTTGACTCTAACCGTGTTTTGGCACAGGATGATTTACTGAAAATTGCCCAATCTCCAGCAGCAACAAAGGAAAATGCAGAACGGCTTTTGGAAGAGGGAATGACACTTTACCAACAAGGATCAGCAGAGTCCTTGGAACAAGCAATTCAAAAATGGCAAGAGGCTAGATTATTGTATCGGACTGTGGGCGATCGCCGTAGGGAAGCTATCACTCTCAATAATATCGGTCGTGTCTACGATGATTTAAGAGAAAAACAAAAG
>NZ_PGEM01000238.1 GCF_002934005.1 Cuspidothrix issatschenkoi CHARLIE-1
GTCACAAGAGAAAGATTTGGGTCTTGGGAATCAGGACTTCTGCCCTTGGGGGGAATGTCAGACCAATAGAACTACAAAGTTCTAGAGGCCCTTCCCGATGAATTGGGAAGCCCACACTGTACCGAAGGTCAGTGTGTGGTGGTTCACCAATGTGTACCAAGAATTTGATAACTTAGTAGATAGTTCGCAACAATTAGGGAAAAATTAAGTTGAGTTACCATCCAGATGCTATTGCCCCCCACGGTGGAGAGTTAATTAACCGGGTTGCTTCACCAGCACAAAGAGAATTATTTCTCTCCAAAGCTGAATTTTTGCCACGTGTAGAACTTGATGAGCGAGCAGTTTCTGATTTGGAAATGATTGCCATTGGTGGTTTTAGTCCTCTTAAAGGTTTTATGAACCAAGCAGACTATAACCGAGTGGTTACAGAAATGCGTTTAGCTAACGGTATTGTTTGGTCAATTCCCATTACACTGTCTGTAACTGAGGAAGTAGCAGCCCCTCTACAAGTAGGGGGTTTAGTGCGTCTGGATAACCCCAGAGGCGAGTTTATTGGGGTACTAGAACTCACAGAAAAGTATAACTATGATAAACAACGGGAAGCTATCAATGTTTATCGCACTGATGAAGCTAAACATCCTGGGGTACAGGTAGTATATAACCAAGGTTCTATTAACTTAGCTGGTGATATCTGGTTATTACAACGTGATCCTCATCCTGATTTTCCCAGCTACCAAATTGATCCTGCTGCCTCACGGGAAATGTTTAGAAATAAAGGCTGGAAAACAATTGTTGGTTTCCAAACTCGTAACCCCATCCACCGCGCCCATGAATATATTCAAAAGTGCGCTTTGGAAACTGTAGATGGTCTATTCTTACATCCCTTGGTAGGGGCTACTAAAGAAGACGACATCGCGGCGGATGTGCGTATGCGTTGTTATGAAGTTTTACTAGAACACTATTACCCTTTAGATAGAGTCATTTTAGCTATTAACCCGGCAGCGATGCGTTATGCTGGACCAAGGGAAGCAATTTTTCATGCTTTAGTTAGAAAAAATTACGGCTGTACACATTTTATTGTGGGACGTGATCATGCTGGTGTGGGTGACTACTATGGCACTTATGATGCTCAATATATTTTTGATGAGTTTGCCCTCCAAGAGTTGGGAATTGTGCCAATGAAGTTTGAACACGCTTTTTATTGCACACGCACCAAACAAATGGCGACAACTAAAACTAGTCCTAGCAGACCAGAGGAGCGGGTTCACCTATCTGGAACAAAGGTGAGAGAAATGTTGCGTCGTGGTGAGTTACCACCTCCAGAATTTTCTCGTCCAGAAGTGGCGGCTGAATTAACCCGGGCTATGCAGATTGCTCCTGTATTAGTTTAGAGTGAACCACCACACACAGACCTTCGGTACAGTGTGGGC
>NZ_PGEM01000239.1 GCF_002934005.1 Cuspidothrix issatschenkoi CHARLIE-1
AACTAGATAAGGGGATTCAAAAACAAATAGCTAAATGGATTGATAAACATTTAGTAGGGGTTGATTTCCCAAGGTCTCCAGGAAAATATTTGACAGGTAATTTATCTGGTTATGTTCGATTTAGGGTATCTAATTATAGAATAGTAGCGATAGTCGATGAAGGGGAATTAGTGATTACAAATCTTCATGTTGGGCATTGTTCGGAAATATATAAAAACCTTTAGAGAGGAAAGTAAAATAAAAAAAGGACTAGCCGTGCAAAGTAGTCCCTGAATTTATTCTACCAGTATTATAGCATATGAGTGAAAAAAAAGAAATTGTGAAAGGTCGAGACTGGACTTTTATTGTATACCCAGAATCAGCTCCAGAAAATTGGAGAACGATATTAGATGAAACATTCATGAGGTGGGTTGAAAGTCCTTTGCATGATAAAGATGTTAATGCGGATGGAGAAATAAAAAAGCCTCATTGGCATATATTGCTATCATCGGATGGACCAATTACCCAAACTGCAGTACAAAAAATTATAGGTCCTTTAAATTGTCCTAATGCTCAAAAAGTGGGCTCTGCAAAAGGTTTAGTAAGATATATGGTGCACCTTGACAATCCAGAAAAATATCAATACTCACTAGATGAAATCGTAGGTCATAATGGTGCTGATGTAGCTAGTTATTTTGAATTGACTGCTACAAACAAGCTAGTACTTATGAAAGAAATGATAAGTTTTATTTACGAGAACAATATAGACAATTATGCAGAGTTCTTGATGTTGTGTATTGAAAAATCTGATGATTGGTTTAATGTTGCAATAAATTATAACACATTAGCTATAAATAAAATGATAGATGCTGTATGGCAAAAAAATAAAAATAAGTAAAGAGGAAAAACATGAACCCAAGAATACAAGGGCGAGTAGCTCCAGAAAAGTATGATTTGTACAAAAAAACAAAAAAAGAGTATATCCAAAAAACAGGGGAAATAGTGACAGATGGAGAGTTTCTTCTGTTGTGTTTAGAAGCCTTTATAGAACAACAATCGAAGTAGAGCAAAAATGTTCTACTTTTTTATTTGACAGAGATGCAAAAAAAATGCTAGAATGGGGTCATAGGGGTCACGGTATCCACTGACCCCAAAGTATAGAAGAGGTGTGAAATGAAAGAATTTATTAGGTGCACTAGGTATAGGATTGCACATATGTTGTTAGGTGAGGAAGAAGTTCCTGAAAAAGGCTTTAAGATAACCACATGGGTTGGTGAGAGAGGGCAACATTATGTGGAGGTAGCAAGTAAAAACCCCTTAAACAAGGAGGAACTAAGGAGGTTTTATTCAGCAATATCTGACCTTACAGGGTGGAAAGATACTCGTGAAGTTGTGGTAGGGATAGGAAAATGGGGACTTGAAAACCATTCTACTATGAGGTATGACGATTATGCCGAGACCGAAAGATGAGAGAACTCCACTAGATATATTGGCGGAGATAGAGAACAACGTAAAAGGGCTTAAAAAGGTGTTAGAGGGTGACCAAGGGCTGTATGAGATGAATATGGCTCTTGCTATGGCTGAAGAGTTGGCAAGGTCCTCTGGCAGGCTTTCTAAGCGTATAAGCAAGTTATTGAGATTAGAAATATTTGAGCGAGGAAATGATAATGACGGCGACACTAAATTTGACCGAAAAACAACTATTAGAGTTAAGCATGACCCAAGTAAAATCAAACGAGTTCCGCGTACTTGAGGTAGAGACAGGGAGTTTCGAGGACGGCCAAGGGGAGCAAAGAGAATATGCTCGCCTGGTGGTTTGTGAAAGAGAGGAATATGAGCTTTTAGAGAGTGTGGGTATGTTAGAGCGTGTTGAAAAAGTAAGGTTTCCTGTTGTCCAGTATGATGGCTCTGACCTCTCTAAAAAGGTTGGTAAGATTATCGTAACTGATAACCCTGACCATTGGTTTTTTAGAAAATCTAAAGTAGAGACAGGCTTTGGCAGACAAGAGACCCAAATAGTGGGCAT
>NZ_PGEM01000240.1 GCF_002934005.1 Cuspidothrix issatschenkoi CHARLIE-1
ATATAGAAAAGAAGTGAATGCGCAAAAGACATAATCGATTCACAAAAAATAGGTACACGAAAAACAAGTTAAGGGATGCATAAACTGCATCCCTTAACTTACTTATTAAATAATTTATAGCTATTGAAAAGAGATAAGAATTGTTCAAAGCTAATATTGTTTAAATCGTCAATTCCTGCATGTTTTAAGGAATTGTTAAATTGATTTTTTGTAAATATTTTCTTGTATTCTTTGTTAACCCATTTCATAACGAAATAATTATACTTCTGTTTATCTTTGTGTGATATTCTTGATTTTTTTCTATTTAATCTGATAAGTGAGCTATTCACTTTAGGTTTAGGATGAAAATATTCTCTTGGAACCATACTTAATATAGAAATATCAACTTCTGCCATTAAAAATAATGCCAATGAGCGTTTTGTATTTAATAATCTTTTAGCAAACCCGTATTCCACGATTAAATAAATCTCATCAGCTATACTATCAAAAACAATTTTGCGTATTATATCCGTACTTATGTTATAAGGTATATTACCAAATATTTTATAGGATTGGTTTTTAGGAAATTTAAACTGCAATATATCCTTGTTTAAAACTTGGAAATTATCGTGATCAACAAGTTTATTTTCTGTAGTTTTGCATAATTTATGGTCTATTTCAATGGCAGTTACGAAATTACACCTCTGTACTAATTCAAGGGTAAAATGCCCTTTTCCTGAGCCGATTTCAAAGATATTATCATGTTCATTTAATCTTATATTTGTCATTATTTTATCTATATTATGTTTTGAAGTAATAAAGTTTTGACTGTGTTTTATATTTTTCTCGTTCATTATAACCCTCTTTAATTTGGTTATAATGAATTTTGCTTATTAACGATTCATTATAACCACTTATTTTTTGTTTGGTTGATAATGAACTGTGCTGATTACAAAAATACTAAAAATGCCCATATTTTTTCCTCCTTATAAAATTAGTATAATTATAGCACGAGCTCTGATAAATATGAACATGATGAGTGATCGTTAAATTTATACTGCAATCTGATGCGATTATTGAATAAAAGATATGAGAGATTTATCTAGTTTCTTTTTTTACAAGAAAAAAGAAAGTTCTTAAAGGTTTTATACTTTTGGTCGTAGAGCACACGGTTTAACGACTTAATTACGAAGTAAATAAGTCTAGTGTGTTAGACTTTAATGTTTTTTTAAGGCATTAGTGCATTTAAGCGTCAGAGCATGGCTTTATGCCGAGAAAACTATTGGTTGGAATGGCGTGTGTGTTAGCCAAAGCTTTGGCGAGTTGGTTGGGGGTTTCATGGGATTAATCCCATGAAAGTACCAACTCAACAACACACTAACGCCTGTTGGTTCCAACCAATAGGAAATTGGAATAAGCAATTAGTATAATGAGAGTATAATGTTGGTATAACGTTAGTATAATGATGCTTTTTTTCATTATATTTTTTATGTACTTTAAACCTGCACGCTTATGTGAATTAGAAAAAGCTTAATCGCATTTCATAGATTGACCTCCCAATAACTACGTGGTGTTATTGGGAGGTCAATCTATTTCATTTGCGTTAAGCTTTTGATCTACATTAAGCGTGCAGGTTTTTTGTCTATTTGTAGACGATTTTATGTTATACTAGTCCTTGAAAGAATAATAATCAGATAATGCATTTTCTTGTTTTTCATTTGCCTCTTGCTCAAAGTTCCCAAATTCGAGTAAGAGGTATTTTTGTTTTTGGTCGTCGCCTCTCATTAGTAGTTCAGGGTTTAACATTAATACTCCAGTTTTTCTTTTTATAATATTTCCTTCTTCTAAGATTTTAAGTGTTGTTATTACTGTTTGTAGACTTGTTCCTGTAGCTTTTGCTATTTCTCTTGTTGTAGCTATCATTGTATTGTTACTTAAGTGGACATTATCTAGGATATAGTTAACGATTTTAAGTTTTTTTCCGCCAATCATATCTAACATACTTATTAATTGCACTATATATGCCTTTACGAAGTTACCAGACGTTTGTTTACGGTATAACTTGTCTACCTCTATGACTTCTCCACTTTCTTCGTCTATGAGCCTCTGAGAGCCTTTATAGACTGTTCCATATCTTTCTTTCATCTTTTTCTCACTCCTTATTTTAAACTATTCTAACTATATCATAACTGTTCTAAAAAAAAAAGAACATTTGTTAAAAGAAATTAGAACAAAATGAGTGAAAAATTAGAACAAACAAATTCCTTATAAACCTTATCATCTCAACCTATATTAAGATTTTACCTAGTTGAATCTTCTTTTCTATATAAAGCGTCGGAGCATATCAGGGGGTTATCTAACGTAAATGCTACCCTTCGGCTCGCTTTCGCTCGGCATTGACGTCAGATACTGCACCCCCTGAACCCCCATGCTCCAACAGCAAAAAGGAAACTTTTTGCTGCTTTTCCGACGCTTATTCGCTTCGCTCATATTTATATAGA
>NZ_PGEM01000241.1 GCF_002934005.1 Cuspidothrix issatschenkoi CHARLIE-1
TTTTCGGCATTTTCCTTATAATTTACAATGGAATCAATTCTGGGTAATACTCCAATAGCTGATCACGAGAAAGTTCATCACCTAACTGGGCGGGTGAGAAATGCACTTGGATAGCCCGAAGTTTATGTTTATAGTGTAGATTAATTAAGGTAGAGAAGGCTGCTTTTAAGGCGGAAATGTTAGCTAAATCCGTTTCTAGTTCGGAAAATTCACCTTCAACTGCCACGGTAATCATCACTATGATATTGTCAGTGACAGGAAGTGTTAAAGGCTGGTTTGCTGATGCAGAACTAGAATCCAAATTCGCCCCATATCTTTGAGCGGAGTCTGTAAATAATTCGTTGACATAATCTCCGGCCTCACCTTCACTCCAAAAGACATCACCTTCGTTAGCAGCAGAACACCAATATTCATCATATTGTAGGAAAGTTTCGCACAGTAGTACCAATTCTTCCCCTAGAATTTCTAAATCACCATCAGCATCAATTGCTTTTCTAGCAGCACGGTTGAGAACACCTAAAATAGGTGCTATTTCTTGACCATTGAGATGGAGAAATAACCGACTGACAACATAACGAGTTCTACCCATCATCCGATTAAAGGTATTACGCATTTTTCTCTCCTGTAATTTCTTAGTAATTGGTAAGTTCTTCCAGTTTTATTTTTGACATACTCACCGCGCCTTTAGGCGCGGTGAGTATGTCAAATAATAGGTGTTTGTATTAAAGCTGAATATTCTTGGGCGATTTGATAATAAATTCTAGCGAGAACAAAGTGCGCTTCGTGACCTAGCGGTGAATCAACTATAATACTGAGGGTTAGTGGAGTGGCACTAGAAAATTCTTTGGCCTCTGGTGGGGTAAAATTTTGGATGATGGAGCGATCGCTGTTCACAGAAAGATCCAACCATTCGCAAGTCATACCCTCAATTTTTAATCCAAATCGCAGTGTACCATACAGTTTTGCCCCGGTTAATGTAGCTCCAGATAAATCTGTGCCTGGCCACTCTACTTTCATTAATTTTGCTTGGGTTAAATTAGCTTTAAATGAATCTACTCTGCTATGGCCAACTTTGATAGTTGAACTTGGTACAGTATCCAGAGAACAAGCAAAAATTTAGTTCCCAGTCAACCACCCATCACTTCC
>NZ_PGEM01000242.1 GCF_002934005.1 Cuspidothrix issatschenkoi CHARLIE-1
CATAGATTCCCCGTTTTCACAAACTCAACCCCGCAATGAATGAGGGGTTTCACCCCTCAAACACCCCGACAAGCGGAGCCCGCTTGACCGCACCTCTAGCAAGATGAAAGTTCAAAAAGATAACTTGCTTGTCGGACTGTCGAATCTAACATACTCAAAATAAAAAACAAGGGTAAATGAACTCGTTTCACTCGCCCTTGTTTTTCTTTTTTCGCATGTTTTAACGATTCTGCCGACAGCAAGATATCTTTTTACCCTTTGAACCACAAAATCGCTAAAACACCCCTTAATTTGCAAAATACGACACGTTACATACTTCGTCCGTAACCTTCGTCTCTTTCTCTTGATTGTTGTTTGTTTTTAATAGCGTTCTGCTCAATCCTATTCACGCTCTTAAGAACCGCTTGTAAATCTTCTTTTGCGAAATGTCTTAAGACAATATCAACACGCTTTTCTAGGAATTTGACTTGTTCTTTTAGTCCTTTATTCTCTTTCTTGAAACCTACGTACGCTTGACATAGTCCGTGATAGTCTTTATACAAAGCCTCATACTTGTCCTCATGTTCAGACATTCTTTCTCTAATCGTCTTTTCCATATCCATTTTTGCAACGGTTGTTATTACTTCAGCACGTTCTTTAACTTCGTTATCCAAATCTCTATCCAAGTTTTTCTTTTGGTTAAGTTCCGTTTTTAGTAGCTTGTTCTCTTTTCGCAACTCTCGATTTTCCTTGAAGAGTTCAACTTGTTTGTTGTAAATCTCTTTGAATCTGTCATACAAATCTTTAACTAGATCCACGAGTTGCCTTACTAAATTTCCGTCCACTTTTAAGCTTTCGCTAAACATAACTTTGTTTGAATTAAGAATCTTATTAGCGACTGTCGTTATCTCGTCTTTAGCAACAATGTTATCCATTCTGCTTTTCATGTATTCCTGTTTGCTATCAGCAACTTCCGTCTTAACGACTGATAGCACATCATAAAGCGTTGAATTGATTTCTCGTAAGTTCCTAAGTTGACGTTTCTCTTGAATCACGTTGGCAGCCGTTTTGTCCATTTCTTGAACTAGCTCATCTAATCGGCTTTTTTGTTGGTCGATAATATCCATGACTTTCTTGTATTCGTGGATATCTTCGATATTTTGAACGGTTTTACCTTTCCCACGAGTTACGTAAAAGTCATAATCAAGCAGAAAGTCCGGCAGTTTATCGTGAATATAATTGATTTTCTCACGGTTCATCACGACACGAGCCTGCAATCTTCCGTTCTCTTTGTTCACTGGTACAAAGTGTAAGTGCATATGCGGTGCGGTTTCGTCGTAATGCACTTTTGCACTTACCACGTTTTCCGCCCCAAATTCGTTACAAAAGAACTCATAACACGCTTGAAAATACTTGTTAGTCTTTTCTACACCCCAATGCTTAAATTCGCTCTGCGGTACTGTAATCACGTTTGAATACATGACTACAGAATTCTTTTGCACTCTTGAGCCACTTTCCTTCAAATCGTCCACTCTTGATTTTACACGTTGATAAAGTGTCCGCTTATCGTCCACAAAATCAAAATTCAAGTTCGTACGTTCCAGGTCAATATCGGGATTGGAAATTTTGCCTTTTCGTTCCTGTTCCATCTCTTTGCCTTTGACATCACTCATCTTATTTTTTTGTGTGTTCCATGCTAGTTCCATATCAGTTTTTACTCCTTTTTTTCTTGTAAAAGGGGAGCGAAGCGACCCTTGATACTCTACAAGAGTATAGCACGTTATACTCTCGCAAGCGAGAAACGTGGTCTTGCAGACGGCTGACGCAAAACTTTCAGTTTTGCTCTGTTGTGGTCTTGCGACCACAATCGACTAATCATGATCATGCTGCAGCATGAATCTGATTAGTCTGTGATGAACTGTTTTCGCTATCGCTCCCAACAGTTCATCTTGTCCTTTTAAGCCGTGACTCGGACGGCTTAAAAGAACTAAAAAAACACCCGTGACTTGGACGGGTGTTTTTTCTCTTTCTTGCTACTGCATCTTTTTCGATTGTGGTCTATCGCCTTTATGCCTGTTTGATTTAATATACTTCTCGATAGCGTAAGCACTGTTATCGCATAGCAACTTGAACCAATCATCAAACCTTCTCAACCTAGCGTAATCTAGCATATCCTTAAATTCCGTTATGTCGTTATCATCAATGAACTCTAACATTTCTGCTATATGTGAGTAGCGGTCAGTTGCCGTCATTTTGAAATACTGCTCTATATCTATATTGCCGTAAACTTCAATATCACTTTGCTTGTATTGATACTTATCTGGACTATCAATATGAATCATGTAACGCACACTACCAACTGTACTTTTTGACTTTTGCGGTATTGGTGCGTTTAGCTTATCAGTCAATTCTTTAACTTGCTCATAGCTTTTTTTATATCCAAAACATAGCAACACATGATAGTGTGCTTTTTTTACTTCTCCTGTTGGAAGTACGTCCTTATCATGGATTGGACTACAAACAAAGCTTACTTCCTGAACCAATAAATCTTTCCAGTCTGCTGGTGCTGATTCAGGATAGACAATAATGTTCCAATTTCTTGAACGATTATCTTTATCATTTTCTTTTACCATGCTATAATCTCCTTGAGTATAGTTTTTTGAAAGAGCCGTTTTGCCACGGCTCTTTTTTTATTTAAACAAATCGCCACGTTCTTTTAATCTTTGCAGTAAAAAATGAACTAAGCCAGACTTTGTCATTCCGTATTTTTTTGATAATTCGTTCAAATCGTCATTAGTTTTGACTGGTAATGAAAGGCTAATTCTAACTTTCTCAATTTTTTCTTCTTTCACAATCTATCTCTCCTATCTTCTGTAATAAAAAATAACCACAACGCGACTATATCATATATACGCATTAAATACAAGTCCTAAAAAAATTTTTTTTTAAAATCTCGCTATCCATTGGGGGAGAATGGTTTTCACGTTTTTTGACCCATGACCTATGAT
>NZ_PGEM01000028.1 GCF_002934005.1 Cuspidothrix issatschenkoi CHARLIE-1
TGAAGTGCGGAATGTGGGTTTTAAATCACGGTATACCAATTAGCCTGTACTCCAAAGCCAAGAAATTTGATAAAAACAATAACGGTTATGCTTGTGAACCTGACGAGGCAACAGATATCTCTCAGCAGCAAAGAAATATAGAAACTTCAGCCAAAGTAAATATAAGTTGCGCGCCTAAGAGTAATCAATCTCGCATACTCTCTAGTCCCAACCCAAACGATATTCATCCTAATTGGAAAGGTGAAAGCTATATAGGAACTTCCTGGAGTTTAATAGCAAAACAAATTATTAAAAACGATATAGCTACTTATCTTAAAGGCGATTTATATTCCCCGCGTGGAGGACTCATAAATGAAAATATCTTCGTTCTAGAAAATGAGTGGGATTGTAATTCAAATTAAAACTATCACATATCTTAAATAATGATTTGGGAAATTAGATGATGATATCAGTCCCGATTACCTTAGAACTACTAATTACGGCTGTAGAACAGTTACAACCGGAAGAACGAGCAATAGTAGCTCAAGCATTGATAAAGTTTGATTTAGCTGCTGACTTAACAGCTTTAACTCAAAAATTATACTCCCAACCGCCAATTAATGATATTACCGATGATGATATTATGGCAGAAATCAAAGCTATGCGTCAGCAAAACCGCTAAACACGAAATTTCGACTAAAACAAGAACTTGGAAAAATCAACCAGATTTAACATCAATATTTGCTGAAATTGACTAACATTGATATCATTTCCCGGCATCAGATTACCTCCCTAATTTCTACTCTGGTACCACTAATCCCTGGAGTGGTTGTGATGCTTGTTCTTCAGTCAGTCCCCGGCTTTGAACTAAAACTCCAAAGTTGCCTAGTCCCCCTGGGTTAATGAGTTGGTGTAGTCCTTCCCGTCGTTGTAGCAACTGTGATATTGGTTGCTGTTGCCAGGAGATAGCAGCTAATCTTTCACCTATGCCCAAAGCCATTAAAAATAAACCTTGTTGCGTCCAACCAACCTTTTTTAATCCACAGCTTTCACCCCAAACAGATAAGGCTGTAAAATCAACATGGGCAGTGATATCTTGTCTGCCAATATTGATATAGGGATTATCATGATGACGATGTTGGTAGTAGCACTGGAGAGTTCCCTGCCGTCGCTGAGGATGATAATAACGATCAGCATGGTAGCCATAATCAATTGTTAACACATACCCCCGTTCCAAGCAGTCTGCCACTATACTCAACCAGTCCAAGGCGGCTAAATTAATTTCACTGCGATAGCCATTTTCATAAGTATTTTGGCTTAAATTAATTCCCACCAAATCAAAATATTCTGCTAGTTGCGGCGTTGATGGTTCTCCTATAACTTCAATAAAGATAGGTTGAGAATTATTTTCCGCAATGGTGACGTAAATTTCGCGCAATTCCCCAGCTTCTAAAGTGAATTGATGGACTGGAAAAGCATCCAACAATTCATTAGAAAAACAGCAACCCGTCAGAGATTTAGGTTCTATTTCCTCTAAATTACACCACTTTACAGAAAAATCTTGTAACAGTTTTTGTTGTTCTTGTTTTAAAGTTGATGATTTCTCGACAATGATGTATTTAACAGCCGCAAAAAAATTTGGGTATTCTTCCTTGATGTAGTTGAGAATATGGGATGCTAAGATACCTTGACCTGCTCCCATTTCTACCAAAGAAAAATAGATGGGTTGATCTAAAATCTCCCACATTTGGTAAAATTGCCTTGCTAGTAACTCCCCAAAGTCAGCCCCCAAACTGGCAGATGTGAAAAAATCACTCCCCTGAAATCCGATTTTGACATCGCTGGAATAATAACCATATTGTGGATGATATAACACCATATCCATATATTCTGCAAAGGTAATGCGTTTTTGGGGACTGGTGATAATGCGATGGGATATGGCTTGACACAATGCGGGATGGGAGTCCATAAAATTTAATTAAAATTTAATATATTCACAAAGTATGTAACCTATGTTGCATTTTGGCTTAGGTTCTATAAATAGTCCGCTAATTCTAAAAACTCTTGGGATATTTCAATTAGTATGCTACAAACATTATTTTATATTCTTATAGCATAATTTAATTGTTTTTCGGAGATGTCTAATGAAAAAAATATTTCTAAAATGGCAACGTCAAACTAGAAAACTGGGATTTTTAGCGGCTATGATAACCGTGAGTATGGTTGCTTTCTTCATGCTATCATTCCCCTTAAATGCTCAAATTTCTAAATCCACAGAATTACGGGGAGTATGGTTAACAAATATTGATAGTGATGTTTTATTTGAGAAAGAACGGTTAAAACAAAGTTTACAAACATTACACCAACTCAACTTTAACACCGTTTATCCCGCCGTCTGGAATTGGGGATATACCCTTTATCCTAGCAAAGTCATCGCCAAAGTCATTGGTAAATCAGTTGACCCTACCCCCGGACTCCAAAAGCGAGATATGCTCAAAGAAATAGTAAGGGATGGACATAAACAAGGTTTAACAGTAATTCCCTGGTTTGAATTTGGATTTATGGCACCTGCTGATTCACTTTTAGCTAAAAATCGTCCTTATTGGCTAACAAATCGTAGCGATGGCATAAAAATAGTCAAAGAAGGAACACATAACCGAGTTTGGTTAAATCCCTTTCGTCCTGACGTGCAACAATTTATTCAAGATTTGATAGTAGAAATAGTTAAAAACTATGACATTGATGGGATTCAATTTGATGACCATTTCGGCTTACCATCAGAACTGGGATATGATGCCTATACCACAGCATTATACAAGAAAGAACACAAAGGTAAACTTCCCCCCGCAGACTTTAAAAATCCAGAATGGGTAAGTTGGAGAGCGAATAAAATCACCGATTTTATGAAGCGAGTATTTGTAGCAATTAAAGCTAATAAAAAAGATTGTATCGTTTCCGTCGCTCCTAATCCCCAGCGTTTTTCTTATGAATACTTTCTTGCAGATTGGCAGAAATGGGAAAGAATGGGAATAGTTGAAGACTTAGTTTTACAAATTTATCGTAATGATTTAAATGTCTTTATCAGCGAATTAGAATATCCCGAAGTTAAACAAGCCCAAAATCATATTCCCGTCAGTATTGGGATTTTAACTGGTTTAAAAAATCGCACAGTTCCCATGGAACAAATCAAAACCCAAATAGGGAAAGTGCGAGAGAGAAAATTTGCCGGCGTTTCCTTCTTCTTCTACGAAACCCTCTGGAACATGAGCCAAGAAAAACCCCAGCAACGCCAACAAGCATGGCAAAAAATCTTCCCCACACCCGCAAATTACCCCAACCTATTAGCAAAGAGCCTTCTGTAATTCGTTCCCATACTGTGTATGGGAACGAGATAAATTACTAAAACTCAACCTTTACACTTTTAATACAGTTCTCTGTGTTCTTTGTGCCTCTGTGGTTGGTTAAAAAAATTGAATTTATACCCATGTATTTTCAATTAGCATTATTTCTAACTACCGATACCCAAACGCCCAGCTAAAGCAGGAGTTAAAGGTAAAAGAGTAGCAATCATCAAAAACAAAGCCAAAAGGCATAAAGCCGCCCTAGCATCATCTGGTTCAGAGATTTCATTTAAACTAGGGCGTTCTAAATCGCGTTGTAAAAACAGAATGACAATTGCCCAATACATCGCTAAAGGATTACCTAATGATACGATAGCCAGTAAAACTATCGTGGCAAAAGTGGTTCTTCCTGCGGTTTTGCGTCCATAAATCGCTTGCACAATTCGCCCCCCGTCTAGTTGGCCAGCCGGCATTAAATTCAACGCAGTGATGACTAATCCTAACCAACCAATAATCACTAAAGGATGAATATTCACCACTGGAGACTGTAAAGCCGAACCGAGGACAACTCGTGCCAAACTACCGACTAAAATCGAACCTTGGAAAAACTGATTGGGTAATTGGAATAAACTGCCAGGGTGAGAAAGTAGTAACCCTATCACCAGTAATAACAAAGAAGTAATCCCCCCAAAAGCCGGTCCTGCCAAAGCAATATCAAATAAGGCCTTGCGGCTAGGTACAAGGGATTCAAACCTAGTAATTGCCCCAAAAGAACCAATTTGTACTGCTGGTAAAAAGAACGGCCAACTTAACTTCACTTGGTGACGACGTGCTAACAACCAATGTCCAATTTCGTGAGATAACAAAATTGCAGATAAACCTAAACCAATAGGTAAAGCTTCTGCAAACCGTTCGGGGTTACTAAATAAATCGAAATTCTGTAATATACCGCCAACTTCTAAACTTGTAGCGATAGTTGCTATCAACAAAATTACGGCAAAAACTTTTTGTCCTACCTGTGCTGGACGGGGATCAGTACGGCTAGGTAAAACAATAACTACAGGTTTACCGTCAGTATTTTCTACTAAAAACAGCCGATATTTATCCTCTAACCGTGCTTGTAAACTTTGTGTCAGTCGGTTGTGAACTGTTTCTGGTTCACCCCGCAAGTTGCCTTTAAAAACTACTCCCTCTTGGTAGGGAATGGTTTCTGTGGCAAAAAATGTTTCAATGCCAAAAATGCCTTTAATGAGGTTTAAATCTGCTTCGGGTATGGGGGTTGGTTCTAATTTCAGTTCTGCGACGATGACTGGACTGGTTTTATCCCCTTGGCTTAAACCTTCAGCGGCCAGTCGTTCTGTTGCTCTTTGCTTGAGAATAGCATCTTGACCGGCAGCCCTTAACTTTCTGCCCAGGAAAATATACAAACCCGCAGAAGCTACCACTAAGAACAATATCCCGACGATATTGATATAAATGCCAGCAGCAAATAGTCCAAAGAATAACAGCCAGGGAGTCATTAAGACGACGGATTGTAACCAGGCTAAGATACCTAGTTTACCAAAAGGTCTGGCGCGATAAAACCCCCAGCCTAAAATGCCGGACGCTATCAGCACAATGGCTGCAATTATAGGAGTTTCTGATGAAGTAAACATTGCTAAACCTTTGCTGTTGAGACCGAAGCTAGTACCGCAGTGCGGAATTAAAAATTAAAAATTAAAAATTAAAAAAGCAGATTACACAAGCTTTTGTCAAATTTTTAATGGTTGATTGACCGGGAATTTTAGATTAAAAAAATTTGGTACAAGTCCCGTCCTCGAGGACGGAGAAATCGTCAAGCCCAAATCCATTTTTTTCAAGTTCTACACTTGAGGCTGGAGTCAATCCAAAATCCAAAATCCAAAATCGAGTGACTTACGCCGTTGTGTACTAGTACAAGTCTGTTTTTCTATACATTTTAACATTTTTGAGGATAAAATCAATAAATAAGTTGATTTTTTTCTGCTCAAATTGCGCTATGTTGTTGTGACACTACACGCAGTTATCAAGCTTTAAATAATATTTTTCTGTTAAAGAATTGACAAAGTGCAATTTTCATGAATTGAAAATTCGGCACAAAATCAAGGTCTTAAAGTTCTGATGCTGTCTGAGGAGCAATAATTTCTCCTGTTCCTAGTTTTAAGATCATATCCTGATCGGTAATTAATTGATTGAGTTCTTTAACTCGTAAATTCATTTTTTCGCAAGCTTGGCGTAATTCTTGAGCAAATGTATTAATATCATCACCATAACCACACTGATAAGCGGCGGTTTCTATTCCTTGATTTGCATTTGCTCTAGCACAATCTACTAATTCTGTATCATGTAATGGTTGTAGAGATGCCATAGGTTAATTTTTCAGTAAGTATTGATATTATGCCCTTGAGCAATACTATGATTTATTCAATGTTGATTCATCTCTCTTGAGGATTAAAAATAAATATTTTTGTATAAATGTAGATTAGGTTCATGTTAGGAAAACTAATACAAATTTTATGTGAGCCTGTATATATTTATTCCCTCCGGCTTTGCCCCTCTTACAAAGAGGGACTACAGAGAGTATTTTTTTGTGCATCTTCCTACAGAAGTTGTATAACCTATTTAATTTTTGTGTTGGGTTAGGTTGACGCTAAGAAAACCAACATAATTCAAATTACATCTATTAATAAATTGCAGCTAAATAATTATTTTTGATTTATGAAAAAAACATTAATAATTTATATTTGTACTCTTCCTTGGGATATATATTAGATAACACAATAGTTTAGGTAGGACATGGGGATGGGAATATGGATATTAATGATTGGCAACTTGATCAATTTCGGGGTTTACAATTAACTTTACGCGATCGCTGGAAAACAAGCGAGTTATTTGACAATAGCGAAGCGGACATTTTAATTATTCCCTCTTTGAGTATAGATCAGCGAGAACTTCTCAAAGTAGAAGGTTGTGAACATTATGAAGAAAGATTACTTTTTTCCTTAATTCGGTTACGAAATCCCCGAACTAGATTAATTTATGTCACATCAATGCCACTGCATCCCAGCATCATTGACTATTATTTGCAATTACTTCCTGGTATTCCCTTTTCTCATGCGCGTCATCGCTTGTTATTACTTTCTACCTATGATGCTTCTTTAAAACCCCTCAGCCAAAAAATATTAGAACGTCCTCGGTTATTAGAAAGAATTCATAAAGCTTTGCGGTTAGATAAAGCTTTTATGGTTTGCTATAATTCCACATTTTGGGAAGCAGAATTATCTTTAAAATTGGGTGTACCTTTATATGCTGCTGCGCCAGATTTGCAAATTTGGGGAACAAAAAGTGGAAGTAGACAAATTTTTAAAGAAAGTGGTATTCCCTTTCCCGATGGTAGCGAATTAGTCAAAAGTTCTGAAGATTTAGCTAATGTTGCGGCTGATTTATGGGAACATCAGCCAACATTACAAAGAATAGTAATTAAGTTAAATGAAGGTTTTTCAGGTGAAGGGAATGCACTATTAGATTTAAGAAAAATCATGGATTTTGCACCAGGAAAAACTGATCATATTCAAAGAGTAACAGCAATTAAGAATAGCTTCCCCAATTTACGTTTTCAATCTATACAAGAAACCTGGGAAAACTTTTCTAAACGCATTCCCGAATTAGGTGCAATTGCGGAAGCTTTTATAGAAGGAGAAATCAAATATTCTCCTAGTGTCCAAGGTAGAGTTACACCTAATGGGGAAGTAGAAATTCTTTCTACCCATGACCAAATTTTAGGCGGACCAGATGGACAAATTTATATAGGTTGTCGCTTTCCTGCGGATGAAAAGTATCGCTGTCAATTGCAGGATTTAGGTTTAAAAGTTGGGGAAAAATTAGCCGAAAAAGGTGCTTTAGAAAGATTTGCTCTTGATTTTGTGACTGTGGACGAAGGTAATGGTAAATGGAATATTGAAGGGATTGAAATTAACCTCCGTAAAGGAGGAACAACTCACCCATTTATGACGTTAAAATTATTAACTAATGGTCATTATAATTTTGAAGATGGCTTATTTTATAGTCAACAAGGTAGACCTAAATATTATATTGCCACTGACAATTTACAAAAAGATATTTATAAAGGATTATTACCGAATGATTTAATGGATATTATTGCCCACCATAGATTACATTTTGATAGTGGCACGGAAACAGGTACAGTATTTCATCTTATGGGTTGTCTGTCGCAGTTTGGTAAATTAGGATTAACCAGTATTGGTGATTCACCCCAAGAAGCAGAAGATATTTATAACAAAGTGATTGAGGTTCTTGATCTAGAAACTAGTGGTGATCATAATTATGCTATATCTGCTGATTATAATTTTCCTATGACTGGAGATGGATATAGTTGTTAATTGCAAGAATTCAGGAGTTCAGGATGAAGAATGATAAAAGATCAGAACTTACGGAAAATATCTCTCAAACCCTCATTTCTCTGTGAACTCTGTGCCTCTGTGGTTCGTTATTCCGTAATTCTTGCGTAAGTCCTAATATCTATAATAAATGATTCAAAGGTAATGAGAATTTTTTCCATAACCACTACAAAATTAAAGTTTTGTGCTTTATTTACAGGAATATCTACAACTCAGGTGAAATAGACGCTAAAATCGATCCAGCCTTTGTATTTTCGTGGTTTTGACCCAGATAACTCAGAGTGCGGTTAACTGCATAAATCCCCATTGTCAACGTCCCTATCCCCAACCCTGGGGAAACAAATTCTGTAACAGTTGTGGCGCACCGCTATACCTGTTAGACCGTTATTTCTCCCTAAAACGCCTTGGTGAAGGGGGATTTGCCCAAATTTACACGATTTGGGATGAAAAAACACAAACAGAAAAAGTGCTAAAGGTGCTGGTGGAGACTTCACCGAAAGCGCTGGAATTGTTCATGCAAGAAGCGGAAGTTTTAAGTAGTTTCCGTAGCTCCGGCGTGCCTAAAGTTGAGGCTGATGGTTATTTTCAAATTAATTTGGTTAATCCTAAACCCCATCAATTACCTTGTTTGGTGATGGAAAAAATCAATGGCTATACTTTAGAGGAAGTATTAAAAAATTCTCCTCAAGGTTGTGCTGAAGATTTGGTAATTGGTTGGTTTATTCAAGTTGTGAAGATTTTGGAGGAATTGCATAAACGCCAAATTATTCATCGAGATATCAAACCTTCTAATTTAATGTTGCGTACTTCCTCACCTGCAACCCCTGCCAAGGATGATCAATTAGTATTAATTGATTTTGGCGGTGCTAAACAGTTTAGTGGTTCAGTTTTGCAATCGCATTCCACCTCTACACGATTATACTCTTCCGGTTATAGCCCTCAAGAACAAGTTCGCGGTGGTAATGTTGGTCCAGCAGCAGATTTTTATGCGTTGGGTAGGACTATGATTCAATTACTTACAGGGAAATATCCCCCAGAATTGGAAGATAGTCTCACAGGCAAATTACAATGGCGTAATTACCGACACATTAACCCAGATTTAGCCGATTTGCTAGATGAAATGGTGGAAGATGATGTAAAATCGCGCCCAGCCCATGCCGCTATTATTCACAAGCGATTAATTAAAATTGCTTCTCCATCATCAGGTAAAAATTTATTTACACACACCAGTAAAACCGTTACTACATCCATTACAGATTTTACTCAAGCAGTCGGTAATACTACTTTATTTATTATTCAAGGCATATTCAAATCTTTATTAGCTTGTCTAATGACTGTTTGGGTAATGATGTTGACGAGTATTTGCGCGGTGCTAGGAACTATAATTGGTTTTGTATTGGCTTACCAAACCAGTTTAGGCGATCGCTGGCTAGCATTACTCGTCCATCAACTACCAAATTTAGTTGAAAATCAACCTTATATCGCCGCAGAGACCATAGTATATGCTTTTGCTGGTTTAGGCACAGGTTGGGGATTAACATTATCTAGTTGCTTTGACCAAAAGCGACGGTTTCTCATTACATCTTTTATGGGATTAATCGGTTATAGTTTAGGCTGGATAGCTTGCCAATTCATCACCACAGAAAATAATGCCGAAACATTGGTAGTATGGATGTTAATTTCACTTCCCCTGCTTACCTTGGGTTTAGGTCTTCGCAGCCATAAAATAGCCTATACTGTAATTGCTGGTTTAGGTAGCGCCAACTTCATCGCTATTTTGGTACGTTTAGGGTTAGGACTACATTTATTCCATTTTGCCAGAGAACCCCAAGGACTGGATATATTAGCACCCCTGGGCTTTTTTAGTTTTGTTAGTATCTTGCTTAGTTTGTGCTTAAGTATAAGTTATTACTTTATTGTTCCTTGCTTACGCTGGCTGGGTTGGCGGTAATGCTATTCCTGCCTGTTACTAAAAACACAGATACCCCCGGTTCTTTTAAACTATGAACCAGGGGTATCTCATATTTGGTAGACTATAAATCTTTCGGTATACAAAGTTGATACTACTATACACCCTTTATTCCCATTTGCATAGTTCTGTAATAACAATTTATATAACTTTTGTCAACTCTTTATCATGTCTTTATATTTAAGCCGCGCCAAAGTGGCAAAATTCCTTGTTAGTCTTGTTACAACAGTAGCATTTTCACTATAAACAGTTATTTATGATGAAAAACAGAGTTAGGGAATTAAATTTTTTTTCATGCTAAACCGAATTAAAGAATTAACAACAAGTATATCACCCCGTTTAGTCGAAATTCGCCGACATATTCATACACATCCAGAACTGAGCGGAGAAGAATATCAAACGGCTGCTTTTATTGCAGGTGTATTATCAGCCAATGGCTTGCACGTAGAAGAAGGTATAGGTAAAACAGGCGTAATTGGTGAATTAAAAGGGACTCAACCTAGTGATAAAATATTGGCAATTCGCACCGATATGGATGCCTTGCCCATTCAAGAACGCACAAATTTAGACTATGCTTCTCGCATTTCTGGAGTCATGCACGCTTGTGGCCATGATATTCATACTACCGTGGGTTTGGGAACAGCGATGGTACTTTCCCAAATTGCCCCAGACTTAGGGGGAAAAGTACGGTTTTTATTTCAACCAGCAGAGGAAATTGCCCAAGGTGCAACCTGGATGGTAAAAGATGGAGTAATGAATGATGTTGCAGCTATTTTGGGGTTACACGTTTTTCCTTCCATTCCTGCGGGTTCGGTGGGTATTCGCTACGGTGCGCTAACAGCAGCCGCAGACAGTTTGGAAATTACCATTATTGGTGAATCTGGACATGGTGCGCGTCCCCATGAAGCTATAGATGCAATTTGGATTGCAGCACAAGTAATTACATCATTACAACAAGCAATTAGTCGGACTCAAAACCCATTGCGTCCCGTAGTATTAAGTATTGGACAAATTAATGGGGGAAGAGCGCCAAATGTCATTGCTGATAAAGTACAGTTATTAGGGACAGTGCGATCGCTTCATCCAGAAACCCGCGATAAACTACCAGCATGGATTGAAAATATAGTTGCTAATGTTTGTAATTCCTATAATGCCAAATATCAAGTTAATTATCGTCAAGGTGTACCCAGTGTACAAAATGATAATGCCTTAACACAATTATTACAATCATCAGCAGAAGAAGCTTGGACTAATGATTGTGTGCAAATTTTACCAGAACCATCTTTAGGTGCAGAAGATTTTTCTGTTTATTTAGAACACGCTCCTGGTTCAATGTTTCGTTTAGGTGTAGGCTATGAAGATAGAATAATTAATCATCCCTTGCATCATCCACAATTTGAAGTTGATGAATCTGCTATTATTACGGGAGTAGTGACCTTGGCTTATGCAGCTTATAAATATTGGCTAAATTCAGAACTATGATTTGGGTGATTATTTTGATGAAGATGATTAATTATTTTCATGAATTGAACTAATCATCAACATCAGAAACATCATAAAAATCACAGCAATTATAGTCCTTGGTTACTGTTGAAATAAATTCAAAATATCAGACTGTCAATTATGCCACCTATCGAGCCTTTAGATTCTACCACATCAGAAACAAGTACTAATAATTGGTACTTAGTGAGTGTCCGTTCTAAAAAAAGAGAAGTATTTTTAAAATATCTCAAATTAGCAATTACTCAAAATCAACTACAGGATTTAATCATAGATATCAAAAGTCCCCAAGATTTAGTTTATGAAGATATTGTCTTATTAAAAATAAGTAATTTCAAAACTGCTTATATCCAACTCAAAAAAATCGAATGTTTCCAAAATATTGAACGTAAACCTTTAGCCCAAGCACAAGTAAATAGAATGCTAGGTATGGGATAAAATTTGTTATAGTAGGTAATGGGTAATAGAACACAGATTCATTAATGTTATATTCCCAACAAACAAAATTAATTATCATTTCTATACTCATCGTCACAGCGATGGGTTTTTTCTATTGCTTGGCAGGAGTTTACTTATTATATTTTAGGTTCTTTTATGGGTTAGTTGTGGTTAAAAAAACTCCAAGGAATAGATAATGCAAAAAAGAGTAAAAGTTAAACCAAATGCCAAACAGCAAAAGATTGAAGAATTAGCAGATGGGAGTTTAAATGTACATCTAAAATCACCACCCGTAGATGGTAAAGCCAATGAAGAGTTAATTAAACTATTAGCAAAAAATTTTGATGTTCCTAAATCATCAATCAGAATTAAATCTGGGGCAACCTCTCGACAAAAATTAATTGAAATTGATGATATTTAGAAACAGGTAAAAGGCAAGAGGCAATAATTTTTACCAATTACCAATTACCTATCTAAATACAGCAGTTTCGAGGTAAATGAGGTACAAACTGAAAACCCCAATATGGCTTACGCTGCGCTATCAAACAGCAACAGTATTTCACCTCCTGCCTCCTGCCTTCTGCCTCCTAGTGTATTAACCTACTTCTGATGGAGTGGGGATAACACCATCAATGTGAGATAGACTATTAATGGTATAACGCTGTTCAGGAACTGGATAACCAGCCTCTCCAAAGGTTTCACAAATAGCTTTATTAGTGTCGAAATAGACTTGCCAATAGTGAGCATTATTGCAATAAGGACGGACTGCTAGTACGGGACCAGCTAAGTTAAAGGTGAGAATTTCTACTTCTGGGGCGGGATCTTTTATAACATTAGGAATTTGGCTAATTTTAGCTTTCAAAAGAGCGATCGCCTGATTATGATCTACATCATGAGCTAATTGAGCCAACAAATCAACCCGCCGATAAGGATTAGTTGAGTAATTCTGAATATTATCAGAAAATATTTTGTTATTGGCCACAATTGTCATCACGTTATCAAGCGTATTGATCGAAGTTACAAACAGTCCAATTTCGGCAACTGTTCCTGTTACCTCTCCAGCAGTGATAAAATCACCAACTTTGAAAGGTTGAAAAACAACTAAAAATGCTCCCGCTGCAAAGTTTGCCAACAGTCCTCCCCATGCTGCACCAATAGCAATACCAGCAGCAGCCAGCAACGCAGCAAAGGAAGTTGTTTCCACACCAAAGAAGCCAAGAATTGCGACAACTAGAACAATTCTTAATGTCACGGAAATGATATTTAACAAATAGTGAACCAGTGTCGGTTCAATATGTTGGCTGATAAAACCACGTTTTAATAGCCTTATGCTAAATTCAATTAATTTCTGAGCAACTATCCAAAGAAGAATTGCACCAACAACTTTAAATCCAAAAGTAGTTAATAGCTCGATAACTACTTTACCAATCTGTTGAAAATCCATAAATTATGTTTGTTTTTGTATTTTTAACACAATCACAATACAACCTAATTTCAGTAAAAAGACGGATAAATAATTTTTTTTTAATTTTTAGTTACATCACATCTTAAATGGTGTTAATAACAGTCATATATGGGAAAAATATAGAAAAATTAAACATTCCATTTAGCACAATTCCTCGGTATGATGTTTTGTCTGCAAACATTTACCCAGCAAAACCTCACTATGCCTCAAAACTACCGCATTACCCTACTCCCCGGCGATGGCATTGGCACCGAAATTATGGCTGTAGCCGTGGACGTGCTAAAAGTCATTGGTAAACGCTTTGATATTAGCTTTGAATTTTCCACAGCTTTAATTGGTGGCGCTGCTATTGACGAAACCGGGGAACCACTACCTGCTGTGACATTGGAAGCTTGCCGTAATAGTGATTCTGTATTACTTGCAGCTATTGGTGGTTATAAATGGGATTCTCTGCCCTCTAATTTACGCCCAGAAGCGGGTTTATTAGGACTGCGGGCGGGTTTAGAACTATTTGCTAATTTACGTCCAGCGAAAATTCTCCCCCAGTTAATTGACGCCTCCACCTTGAAACGTGAAGTTGTGGAAGGTGTGGATATTATGGTCGTGCGCGAACTAACTGGGGGGATTTATTTTGGTAAACCCAAAGGTATTTTTGAAACAGAAACCGGAGAAAAACGCGGTGTAAATACTATGGTTTACAGTGAGTCAGAAATTGACCGTATTGGGCGCGTGGCTTTTGAAACGGCGCAAAAACGGGGAGGCAAACTTTGTTCTGTAGATAAAGCTAATGTATTAGAAGTATCTCAATTATGGCGCGATCGCATAACTCAACTATCCAGTCAATATCCCGATGTGGAATTATCTCATTTGTATGTAGATAACGCCGCCATGCAATTAGTTCGCGCTCCCAAACAATTTGATACAATTGTGACAGGAAACTTATTTGGCGATATTCTTTCCGATGCTGCCGCCATGCTCACAGGTAGTATAGGAATGTTGCCTTCTGCTAGTTTAGGTGCTGATGGGCCAGGTGTTTATGAACCAGTTCATGGTTCAGCCCCAGATATTGCTGGACAAGATAAAGCCAACCCCTTGGCGCAAGTTTTAAGTGCAGCAATGATGTTACGTTATGGTTTAGACCAACCAGCAGCAGCAGACTTAATTGAAAATAGTGTGTTACAAGTTTTACAACAAGGCTATCGCACAGGAGATATTATGTCCCCAGGAATGAAATTTGTCGGTTGTCGAGCTATGGGCGACGCACTGATAGAAATTCTGGAGTTAAAATAACATTACATCGCAAATCTGGGAATTTTAGCATTTCTTGTTAAAACTTTCAGATACACTAATAGCAAATCTATAAATAAAAAGCCAATTGTGTACGCTTTACAACAAGATCAGGCAAATTTTACCCCCCCAAAAAAGCCCCCGTCTTTAGTTGATCCGGCTGTAATTCGGGCTGCTAGTCAGATTTATTATACCTACTGTGGAGTACATCCCGAAATAGTAGGCAAAGCCACCGGAGTCGCAATTAGTCGGGTAACTCATCGAGGTAAAGTGATTTTTACCCAGTATCCAGTTCTATTACCACAGGAATGTTTTGTCGCCTTAAATCAAATTGAATCCTATATGTATTAGTCAATTAACCACTGACAAATAACAATATGGACATCTTGATCAACATTCCCGCCAGTATTATTGTCTTTGCTTTGGGTGCATCTCTCGGTAGTTTTATTAACGTTGTCGTTTATCGGCTACCGACTGGGCTATCAGTGCTGTGGCCACCTTCTCGCTGTCCCAAGTGTTTTAATAGGTTAAAAGCCTATGATAATGTCCCGGTTTTCGGTTGGTTGTGGTTAAAAGGGCGATGTCGTTATTGTCAAACTAAAATTTCCCGTCGTTATCCATTAGTAGAGACATTAACAGGCATAATATTTTTAATAGTATTTTGGGTTTTTCAATTTTCAATTTTCACCCTGGGTTATTGGGCTTTTTGTAGTTGGTTATTGGCTTTATCCCTCATAGATTTAGATACAATGACCTTACCTAACCCCCTGACTAAATCGGGATTAATGCTCGGAATAATCTTTCAGGTGGCTATTGGTTGGTTGTCGGAACCGACTCTAGGGGGATTGGCAAAACGCTTAATGACGGGAATAGCTGGTGCTGTAGTGGGTTTATGGCTGTTTGATGCGATCGCCTTTTTAGGTTCTCTAGCTTTTGGCAAAACAGTCATGGGTGCAGGTGATGCTAAATTAACCGCCATGATCGGAGCATGGTTAGGATGGCGTTGTTTATTACTAGCCGGCTTTATTTCCTGCCTTTTAGGAGTATTAGTAGGAGGAGGAGCAATTATCCTTTCACGTCACCAAATGGGTCAAAAAATGCCTTTTGGTCCATTCCTAGCATTAGGTGCGGTAATCACAGTTTTTAGCGGTGAAACTATTTTGTCCCACTATATGAGATTATTTTTGCCTGGATCTTAAAAATCACCTTTTTAATCTTTTTTTGCCTCATCCTGATGATTTTATCTGGCCAAACCTCTACTACCCCTGACTGTAGCTGGCATTACCTCATCAAGATTTTAGATTTTGGTAATATCCAAGTAGTCAGAACTATGACTTTCATGATTTTTATGATTTTTATGATTAACTAATCATCTAAATAACAACAATCACATAAATCAAACCATCATCCCAATCACACTAATCACATAAATCATAGTTCTGACATTTATCCCCATCAAAGCAATCACACAAATCATAAGATAAAAATGGCAAACAACGAAGAATCACGCGGTTTAAAGTCTCTATTTGATTGGTTCGCAAATCGGCGTAAATCAGGAAGTACCAATTTAGAACGCCAAGAAAGAGAAATTGCCGATGGTTTATGGCATAAATGCCCTAAGTGTGGTGTTTTAGCCTATACAAAAGATTTAAGAGCTAATCAAATGGTCTGTGGGGAATGTGGTCATCATAATCGCGTTGATAGTGATGAACGTATCCGCCAATTAATTGATGCCAATACCTGGAATCCATTGGATGAGCATTTACGCCCTACAGATCCCTTACAATTCCGCGATCGCAAACCCTACAGTGATCGCCTCCGAGAAACACAGGATAAACTCGGACTGATAGATGCTGTAAAAACCGGTTTAGGACAAATTAATAATTTACCTATTGCTTTAGGAGTGATGGACTTCCGGTTTATGGGCGGTAGTATGGGTTCTGTCGTCGGGGAAAAACTCACCCGCATGATTGAACAAGCTACCCAACGCCGTTATCCTGTCGTTATTATCTGCACATCTGGCGGTGCGAGAATGCAGGAAGGAATGCTGTCTTTAATGCAAATGGCGAAAATCTCCGCCGCCCTACAACGTCACCGGGATTCTCGACTATTATATATTCCCGTTTTAACCAATCCCACCACCGGGGGTGTAACCGCTAGTTTTGCCATGTTGGGTGATATCATCATCGCTGAACCCAAAGCCACAATTGGTTTTGCTGGTAGACGAGTAATTGAACAAACCCTCAGAGAAAAACTACCAGAAGATTTCCAAACGGCTGAGGACTTACTGAAACATGGTTTTGTGGATGATATAGTCCCCCGCACACAATTAAAAAATACTTTGGCACAACTAATTGCCCTCCATCAACCCGCACCCACAACTACATCCAACATGGTTTTGTGGGAAAGTATGAAATTAAGTCATACTGCTGTTGAGTAGGAAGGGAAGCAGGGGGGGAGAATTATATTTTTCTTCCTTCTGAACTCCTGACTCCTAACCAATTACTTCCCTGGTTCTTGGACAAAAATCAGGGGAATTAACCCTATTAATCGGCATAGGCTAGATAGGGCAAATAAGCCTAATAAACCGCCGAGTTGAGGGATTTGGGCTATAAAACCGCCAATTGTTGTACCTAGAGACCCACTTACTCCGGCTACAGCAGCAGCGATCGCAAAATAGATAGATTGATTTCTCACTGGGGCAAGTCCTAAATACATATTAGTTGTACACAGGTCGATTGCTGCCCAAGTTGTACCAGCAAGAATATGTAGAAGTGGCAACCATAACCACAAATCAAGTTGATGATTACCAATTCCTAACCACAACAATGGGGTAATTGCTACTAAAATACCAACGCCAATCAAAATCGGACGATTACCAATTTTATCTGCTAATTTACCCCAGATCATCAACATCAATAGATTTGCCCCCGTTTGAAAAGTGCTATAAATAGTTACTAAAGTTACATCTAAATCTAAAGTATCTAGTAAATAAAGATTAAAAAAAGGCGCGCTCAAATGCACAGCAAACATCCACAAACTAAAATAAATTAGAAAGATTAAAAAATTAGCATTTCCCCAAATATTATTAATTTCATCACCCGCTTTTGGGGAAATATCTTCAGTAAGATTTGTAGATAAATTTAGATCATGATGATTTTGTAATTGAGGATTGATATCTATTTTAAAAGACTGACAAATCAAACTGATAATTCCACAAATAATCCCGCAAGATAAAACCAAACCATAACCCTGAATAGTTCCACCATACCAATTGGATATCACTAATCCAGCTACAGGTATACATATTAAATTAGTCAAATTAGATGCCGTATTACGTATCCCAAAATATCTACCGCGTAGCTTCCGAGGGACAATAATTGCTAACCAGCTTAACCAAGATGCACTTCCTAGTCCTCCTAAAAGATGGCTACAAAGCACAACTGACAATGTTAGTATTAACAATTGTTGAGAATTAATAATACTGGCATGATTATTAGCAAAAATACCAATAACGAGAATTAACCATAATAACCGGGAAATTCCAAAGGTTACTAAAGAAAATTGAAATCTGCTAGTAGTTTGTTCGGAAATATAAGCACCTATAGGTTGGATGAGATTAACCACCATAGGAATTGACGACAACATCCCAAATATAACTGGACTAGCATCCAATTCCACTAAAAAATGACTCAATAAAATGCCACCGCTAGTTAGACTAAAAATAGATGCAAAAACAGCATCTACCGTAGAAGCTTGTAAAGTGGTGCGAATCGCATTTTTATTAAATCTCTGGGGAAATTGTTTAGTTATTGAAGATTCTTTTACAGTGGGAATTTCTATATTCAACGGTTCAACTTTGTCAACCTGAACAGAATTCATCTAAACCTCCAGGAGACTCCCACCAAAACTGTACTCAGTTTGGTGATGGGAGGAATGGAGGGTTAACTGCGAAACGTCCCTTGAGTAATTTTGTGCGCCAGCACAAACAACGAAAGGGACAGTTGAGGAATTAACAAATCTTTGATTTTGCATATTCGTAACCGTCCTTTTTGTGAATTGATTTACAGTATTTGTAAGAGATACCTTGAATCAGTCCAAATATTGTTGAGATATTGAAACTTTTTCAGTGTCTAAAACAAATACTTTGGACAGAATATTTTGCTCCGAAGAGCCTCCCATTTCTGGGGTAATGTTAGCTTTGACAATGTTAGAGGTCGGTAACTATCTTAAAAGCACTGGTTTAACCCTTAAGCCTGTTTAACTTTTAAGTTCTAGAGCAGGGAACTAGCTACGCATCCCCTGGTAGGTCTTTAACTCTTACCTCTAACGTAGTTCGGTTAAGAACTCAGTCCAACTAGGCTTTTACAAGCCCTCACTTACCCGAAGGGAAGTGATGGGTGGTTGACATATTATGATGACCACGCATGACTAATTTTAGGGTGTTGCTGATTTGAGGTATGAATGTAATTTTTGATGATGTGAACATCTTTGTAGAGACGTTTCGGCAAAACGTCTGTACGGTGGAATGTGTCTACAACGAAAAATAAAGCGCATCTTCATCTAGAAATGGTATTAACCAAACTATTCAATTAATTTGGTTCAGGTACTTATTTTCTGCTGGTATTTTTCAACAAAAAGCTGGATTTTGAAATATCAGTTTTCAGACTCACAGTTTATGAAACAGCAAAAAAAATGTCATCAGTATTTCATAATCATGAGATTAATCATCTTTTTCCCATTAATAATGAAGGAAAAAATCCAATTCTTCCCTATTTCTTGCTATGAAAATAATTGTTTATATTTATACTGATCCCCTACTAGATACAGCGCCTAATCCAGATGATTGGGGTTGGGAAGTAGATAAAATTTATGAAGATTTGGGCAAAAGAACCCAAATAGAACAATTATTAAAAGATTGTCAAACAGAACCAGTTAATTATTTATTGTTACGTCGCTTAGAAGAATTAGGTGATAACTTAGCACAAGTGAGCGATCGCTTGCATCAATTAGAAAGGATGGGAGTTATAGTCATTGCCACACAGCAGTCTTATACCTCTAAATCTACTCAAATTCGTGGAGAATTACTGACATTACTACAAGAAATTCAATATCAACAACGTAGTCGCCGCATCCGTCAAGGACACGCTCGCAATCGCCTAGAAGCTTCACCACCACCAGGAAAATCACCCTATGGTTATCGTCGAGGACAGGGTAAATATATTATTGATCGCACAACTTCACCGGTTGTTAAAGATTTTTTTGAACACTTTTTACTCTATGGTTCTATCCGTGCGGCAGTCCGTTATGTAGGCAAAAAATACGGGAAAAATATCTCTGTCACCACAGGTAAACGTTGGCTAATTAATCCCGTTTATCGCGGTGATACAGTTTATCAAAACAGTGAAATTATCTCTAATACCCATACAGCAATTATATCTAGAGAAGAAGCCGCACAAGTTGATAGACTATTACGACGCAATAGCAGAGTGCCATCTCGCACAGCTAGTGCGCCTCGTTCCTTAGCAGGTTTAGTTATCTGTCATCAATGCCAATCACAGATGATTGTTACTCGTGTTACTCAACGAAATCAAAATCAAGAGTATCTATATTTACGCGCCACCAACTGTCCTCAAAGTCCAAAATGTCGTGCTATTTCTTACCAAGTAGTTTTAGAAAAAACTATTGAAACTGTTTGCCGAGATTTACCTTTAGCTGTAGTCGGGATGAATTTTCCCCAATTAGATACTATTAAAAATAATTTAGGGGATGCTATATCTAAACAAGAACAAATTCTGGAACAATTGCCCAATTTAATAGAAACAGGAATTTTAGATCCAGAAACGGCAAAATTAAGAGCGTACAAACTTCGCGCAGAAATCTCCCAACTACAAGCCAAGTTAGCAATTCTTCCCCCCGTAAATTTGCGTTCGGTAGCTCAAGCTGTCTCTATCCCTCAGTTTTGGTTAGATTTATCAGAAGTAGAAAGACGATTTTACTTCCGGGAATTTATCCAAAAAATTGAAATTATTTGCCACAATACAGAATGGAACTTAAAAATAACGTTTATTTTTTAAATTCAATTCAGTCAGGGATTGAGATCCTCAACTTATTGATTTTGACTCCTGAATTCTTCTTCAATTATTCATCCTGATTTTTAGGGGCTTGTTTACCTTTTTTACCTGCATTCCGCACATTCATCACTTTACCCAATAAATCAAACCAAAAAGGCGCACCCATAGCAATAGCCATACCACTCAGTAACCAACCTACAATCATACTTAAAACACTGAAAATAGGCCAGCCATTAATTCTATATTTTGTTCTATTCATTTGCTGTTGTAAGTTACTATTGCTCCAACCAATGGGTAGCTCAACTTCCTTTAAAATCGCATTAGCATCTATTTTATTTATATCTGAAGGATTAGCGGGATCTGGTTCTATTTGAATAGCTTTATCAACAATCATTGCTCGTAAGGCAGAATCCTTAGATAAACGATTAATAATATGAAAAGTATCGGTATTAGTTGCAATTGCTAAAGTGATCCCAATTAAAATAGCAACTCCTTTAGCATTACGTTTGTAAACTCCGCCGGCTCTTTCCATAGAGCTATCAAAAGTATTTTCAATTTCTTTCCGCAACAGAATAATTCCTTCTTCTGTATTTTTAGCTTTGATTTGGGCGCGTTTGGCCATAGTTTCAATATTACTAACTATCGAATCTGGCAAAATATCAATTAACTCTTTAATTTTTTTGTAAGTTTCACTATCTTTGTTTTTAATAGCCGCTATGACTTCATTATGAATATCACTATTTTTTCTGATAGATTGGACAATTTCATTAATATTTGGCTTTAAACCTCCCAGGATAATTGCTTTTTCTACATCTTCAAAAATATCCTTTCTGAGAAAGCGTAATTCTCGCAAAGGTTTGTCTAAAATATCTTCGTAATCACCTATATTAGCCTGGAAACTATCTATATATTTATCTAAGCTATCTCTCATCCTGATAATACACATATTTGTATCATATTTTTCTTGATTAAATTCACTAACAATACGGTCATATTCCTGCTGTAATTTGACATAATCAAGTCCACTATTTCTATCAAATTCACTGGATAATTTATGATTTTGAATGTCCCCGTGTAACTGAGTTAAAATCAATCTAATGTTATTTAATCGTTCTTCCTTAAATTGTTCTAATCTGATTTCAGTTAATTTTTTAACAAGTCTTGGCAGTTCAAGTGTATCCATAAAAGTATTAGCAAAATTTTCACCGCCAATATAGGAAGGCGCACTCCGTTTTTGATCGCCGAAAACAGTCTCTTTTTTAAATCTAGAATTAGACCTCCTAAATAAACTCAAGAATGAACCTAATGCCCAGGTTATTTTCCGAGGTAAAGTTGCTAATAATCCTTTTGCTTCTTGATTAATGCTTTGAATTAAAGGATTACCATAGATTTTATTTACTACTTGAATTACTTCGGGATTTTCTGATTTTTTGGCATCACCAGCTAACAGAATTTCAATTGAGCTTCTCAAGTGTTCTGCTCGCCATTGTAGAACTGTAGTTAATAGTTCTTGAATTTCTGAAGCCAGTAAACTTAAAATTAAGTAAATAAAAATTAGACCTAGGGCTACATCTAAAATAAATGGTAAGCTCATTGACATTCTCCTTCAGGGTAATTGACCAAGTAGTAATGGTATTACTTATATCATTTAATCAGAAAATTGCTTGTAAACTTCCTTAAAAAATTAATAAGAAAATCTTCGCAAAAAAATTATCTCGATTCCTCAGAAACTGAGCTAATTTTGGATCTAGCCATTGTTTTTGAATATTAGGTTATTCCTAAGGAGTCAGGGAATAAAGAAGAGGGAAGATATAGCAGAAGACAAGAGACAAGAGGCAAGAGTAAAACCCTTGCTATGATTAGGTTTTAATGATCAAAAAGCTCCTAATCATCCTGGCTACAGCTATAAAAGAAAAATGTTCTTCGTTCTGATAGCGCGGCATGGCGTTAGCCATACTCCTGAACTCCTGAATTCTTACTGGATGGCTCAATTGGAGATTCGCTTTGATCTCTATGTAATCAAACTCAGTACTTAAGTGATTAGCATAGAATATGCAAGAAGGAAGTTTTATTTGGACGGATCTGGAAAAACAACACCGTGTGGTTACCAAAAAAATGGATTGGTTATGGCTACTGATATTGCTACTAGCCGCACTAATCTTGTTTTGTATCAACCTCGGTAGTTTACCACTGCAAGATGGTGATGAGGCGATTGTGGCCAGGGTAGCGCGGGAAATTTGGCAAGCTGAAACCAATTCCATCACTTGGTTGTATCCAACTGTGGAGGGTCAAGCATATCATCAAACACCGCCCTTGATGCACTGGTTAATTACTTGGGCTTATAGTGTTGGTGGTGTGAATGAATGGACAACTCGCCTCCCCGGGGCAATTTTGACAGCAACTTCTGTACCCTTGGTCTATTGCATTGGTAGAGAGATATTTTATCAACGAGAAGCAGCAATTTATAGTGCTTTGATTTATTTAACAATGCTGCCAGTGGTGCGTTATGGCAGGTTAGCAATATTAGATGGGGCGGTTGTCAGTTTCTCGGTCTTGATGATGTGGTTTGTTTTGCGATCGCGTCGAGATTTACGTTACTGCTTAGGAATAGGTATAATTTTTGGTTTAATTTGCCTAACTCAAGGCATAACTGCCATTTATTTAGGTGCAGTGGTTTTAGTATTTCTCTATTGGGATACTCCCAGATTGCTGACTTGTTATTATTTTTGGATGGGTATTTTCATCGGTTCTCTACCTGTATTATTTTGGTTAGGATTTCAAATATTCCACTATGGTTATTCTTTTGCCTTTGATATCAACCAATCCTCTAGCTATATCAACAATATTACTAATGGAACTGTACAAGCACCCTGGTATTATTTGCTAGAAATTTTTAAATGGACGTGGCCTTGGTTTATATTTTTACCACAAACTATCCGCGTGACTTGGGAAAATAATAATTTAAGTTGGGCAAAATTGCTAATTATTTGGTGTGGTGTTTATCTATTAATTATTTCTTTAGTTAGTCTTAAACTTCCCTGGTCTATACTCCCTATTTATCCTAGTTTGGCTTTGGCTTTTGGTTTCCAGTTAGCAGAAATCGAAAATGTACCCTTATTCTCAGGTTATCCCCGCGCTTGGGTGACAAGTTTAGCTATATTAGCAGTTGTGGCTTCTGCTAGTAGTATTTATTTTAGTTGGAGAACGATAGAGAAAGCCGAATTACAAATAATTTTTGCCGCTATGGCTTTAACTATGACTTTAGCCGCAATTTTAGTAGAAAAAGGAGATAAACAATTTCTGAAAGTTTTAATTTGGGGCAGTTATATTTCTCTATTTCTCTTAATGACTTCTAACTATTGGATTTGGGAATTGTATACAGCTTATCCAGTTAAACCACTAGCGGCTATGATTACTAAAATTAAGCAAGATGACACTAAAATCTATATATCTTTTCCCTATCATCGTTCTTCCTTAGATTTTTATAGCGATCGCAATATTATTCCTGTTTCTAACGGTGAATTACAACATTATTGGCAGTTTGAAAACAAAGCTTATTTTCTCGTCAACACATCTAGCTTAAAAAATTTACAGTTGACATCTATTCAAGTCATAGATCAAATAGACGACTGGCAACTAATTACTAAAGATAATTAGGTAATAAGTAAGAGGGAATAGGTAAAAGAATTTTCTCCCCTGCCCTCCTGCCAACCTATCCCCCTGGCTCAATTCTTTCCAGGGGGCGAATGTCTGGGCTATTATAACTCGTATTATCTTGAGTCATAATAAAAATACTCACAACAACTGTACTACCCACAATCAAAGACAATAAAGGACGCCTCAGGAAAATAAAATCTCTAATCATCCTGGCTAAAGGTCGGCTTTGACGACGCAGTGATGAAGAGATCATCATTTGTCGCCAGATAAAGGGATCACGTACATAGTGTCCACTTTGACAAACAACTAGCCTTTCTTGACAATAAGGACAGGTAAACAATCCAACATAGGATTTTATTGGCTTTGTGCGACTATTTCTTTGACAAATGGGGCACGTAACATAATGATTATCAAAAGTATCTGTACTCATCTACCTCGTCCGCTTGGTCTTTTGATGATCTATATAACAATAACCGGTATCTAATTTTACTTACAATTTAGGTTCTCTGTCATAGGTGCTAATATTTATGAGCAAAATATGAGAAATCCTAGTAGAGTTTGAGAGGGGAATGAAACCCAAGACATACTCCTTTTAATATTAACCCAAGTTGCAAGTACCACAGGTAGGAATTATTTTTTTCCTAGCTTTTGTAATTTTTGTTAATTAATTATTAAGCGGTCACTTGCTCCCATAATCAACCACAATAAAAAATAACAGATACAACTCCACTGATAAATGAGTCTCAAGCCTCGTACTTTAGAAAGGAAGGTCAAGGAATCCCAGATTTTTCCCACACCTTCTGTTTGGTTGACTGAGTTAATTAATCGTTTTCAGCCCTCGCCAGAAACAGTGGTGCTACTTTTAGCTGTGATTATTGGCGGTAGTACGGGTATGGGGGTTGTTACCTTTCACTATTTAATTGAGCTAATTAACAATTTAATGTTAGATAGTCTGATGGTACAGATTAGCATCTGGGGTGCTTGGACTCTAGCAACTGTGCCAATTTTAGGTGGAATTATCGTGGGTTTGATGCGTTGGCGAACTCAGGATTTTGGTCCAGGACTATCATCACTGATTGCTGTTGCTCAAGGTAAGGAAACCAAAAAACCCTTGCGACCCGTTACAAAAATGATTGCGGCAGCGGTTTCTTTAGGTACTGGTGCATCTTTGGGTCCAGAGGGGCCAAGTGTGGAAATTGGTACTTATTTTGGAGTTTTATTGTCTGATATATTACAAGTTTCCCAGGAACGTCAGCGTTTACTCTTAGGTGCTGGAGCAGCTGCTGGTTTAGCGGCTGGTTTTAATGCCCCTATTGCGGGAGTATTTTTTGCCTTAGAAGTCGTGATGGGAACTACATATTTTGCTAATTCGGCAGTGAGTGTAGTTTTGCTGGCGGCAGTGGTAGCAGCTTTAATTGCTCAAATTGGTTTGGGTTCACAGCCTGCTTTTGCTTTACCTGCTTATCAAGTGCGTAGTTATTTAGAATTACCTCTGTATTTGGGTTTAGGGGTGGGTGCAAGTTTAGTTTCTCTTACTTATACCGAATTAATTCGGTTAGCAAAGGCGAGTTTTGCCGGTCATCTCCCGGGTTTAAAACTATTAAATAAAATTCCTCAATCAATTCAGCCAATTCTGGGTGGTGTCATTCTCGGTATAGTTGGTTGGCAATACCCCCAAATTTGGGGTATTGGCTATGATACCGTACAAGCAATGCTCCAGGATGAGGATTTTTCTCTGGAACTTTTATTAATATTACTACTGTTAAAATTGCTGATGACCGCAGTGAGTGCAGGTAGTGGTTTTGTGGGTGGATTATTTGCACCCGCGATGTTTTTAGGTGCGTCCTTTGGCTCGGCCTATGCTAAATGCTTAACTGTAATAGTTCCAGGAATTGGGGAATATATGGCTGCTGCTCCCGCTTATGCAATGGTGGGTATGGCCGCGGTTTTAGCCGCTAGTGTGAGGGCGCCTTTGACAGCAATTTTAATGTTATTTGAATTAACTCGTGATTATCGGATTGTTTTACCTTTAATGGCTGCGGTGGGTTTAAGTGTTTGGTTAATAGAACGGATTAAACCAACGGTAGATACTAATGCTAATCTGCAACAGATTGGTTTACCAGAATTGAAGGATGAAAAGGTGGAACTGTGGCAACAAATGTTAGTAACAGATGCCATGCACATTTGTCCACAAAAATTACCAGCCAATTTGGGAGTTGTAGAGGCAGCAATGGCAATGATCCGCGATCGCACACGCAGTGCTTTAATTATTGATGATGCTGGTCAATTGCTAGGAATATTGTCCCTAGAAGATATTAAGCGAACTTTGGCTCTGTGGCAAAATCTCCCCGATTCATCTACTGAAGTCAACGGAATTTTATCTAGTCAAAAATTAATAGATATTTGTACAACGGATATTCTCTATGCTTGGGAAGATGAACCTTTAGCGGAAGCTTTAGACCGGATGGCATTACGTGGTTTACATCAATTACCAGTGGTGGCTAAAGATCATCCTGATTGTATTCTTGGTTTATTAGAAAGGGAACAAATTGAACTAGCTTGTAATTTAACAGCTATCACTAAAGTTCTAGATCAGTATTTTGATAATTCCCCAACCTAAAATTACCCAATCACCTATGCTCTATTATCTTTTATAGAGGAAATTGGTGATGGGTCAATAGTTAATATTCAGCCGTCAGGGGTAAAGCTAAACCACTGACAACTGATAACACACAAATGAATAATGACGGGTAATTTTAGATTTTAGATGAAAAAAATCCGGTACAGGTCTGGAGTCCTGAAGTCCTGAAAAATCGTTAACCCCAAATCCAAAATCTTTGAGCTTCTACACTTGAGGGTGGAGTCAATCCAAAATCGTCAATCCAAAATCGAGTGACTAATGACTATTTACTAAGCTGTAGCTTCTACTTCAGTCTCTTGTCCAGATTCCGAATCTACTTGGCGGAGTCGAATATGCTTTTTCCCTAAAGTAATGACGAACTCATCACCAGGTTGAAGATTCATCTGTTTAGTATAAGCTGCACCGATTAATAAGTTGCCGTTTGATTGCACACTAATTCTATAGCTGGCACTACGACCACCACGTCCATTGGCACTAGGTGAACTATCTAATTGAATACCTTCTGCATCAATTAGAGCGTTCAAGAACTTCATCATATTGACGCGCTCTATACCATTTTTGGTAACAGTATAGTAGCCACACTGTTTAGCTTTTTCGTCTTTGCTGAGGGATTCTAGCTCTTTGACTTTTGCGAGCAGTTCTTCACCAACTAGGGGTTCAATTTTTTTCTGTTTAGGCATCAACTTAGGTCGAAAATGAATGTTTGAAGTTGCTGATTGGATTTTATTTTAGCGGACATTGAACTAATAGGAACAAAATCCTTTAGTTTTTTGATCAGCCTAGCCAAGTATATTACACTAATGGCCAAAATTGTTGCCCCATGATCAACATTCTCAATAAATTATATGAACTATAATTACGATGATGGTAATAGCTACTATAGAGATACCTTTAGTAAATCAGATATGAATTTATTGGTGTAGGGTGACAAGAGGTAACGGCAACTGGTGAAAGACAAGAGGTATGAGGGAACAGGCAATCTTGCTAGAAGATAGAAGAATGTTAAGGTATAACTACCTCTTCAAAAATGAAATCGCACTCCTATATAGTATAGTTATTTGATTTGTAAAATTATGCAATATATGAGGGAAGAGGGATAAAGGACTGGGGAAAGAAAAATTTATAATCACTGGAATATGAAACTAACGACGAGGGGACACTACAGTGTGAAAGCATTGCTAGATTTGAGTTTACAGCCAAAATATGGGCCTGAATCTGTGCGGGCGATCGCTAAACGTCAAGATATTCCTGCCCCTTATTTAGAAAAACTGCTGATAGAAATGCGTCGGGCTGGATTAGTGATCTCAATTCGTGGTAGCGTTGGTGGATACAAATTAGCCAAAAAACCTGCACAAATCTCTATTGGACAAATTCTGGAGGCGGTGGGTGAGAATATTACTAACTTACCTCTGAATCATCCCACAGCAGATCAAACAGCAGATTGGGTAACATCCAGTCTTTGGCACAGACTTAATCAAAAGCTGAAAGAGGCTTTGTATAGTATTACTTTGGCAGACCTTTATTATGATGCTCGCAGTTGGCAAGCATCTCTAGGTGAAGAAGCGAATTTTGTCGTTTAATAGAACTCTACAAAAAAGATGATCTAATTTTGTGGGATGGGTATTCTACCCGTCCTTTGATTATTAGCAGGCTTTTCGTCCTGCACTACAAGAAATTTTGGGATATTTTTTATTTGGGGTGTTGCTGATTTGATGTTAGGACTTACGCACAAAGCAATCAAAAACCTGATTCTTTCGTAGGGGTAATTCATGAATTACCCCTACTTTCGTGGTGTTTTGCGTAAGTCCTGGATGTATGAAAATGATTTTTGATCATATCCAAACTCCTGTAAAGACTTTCCACCGGAACATCTCTACACCTAAATTCATACTTGGTTTCAGCAACACCGCAATTTCCTCCTCCCTTCTTTAAATGATCTCTCCCCTTGACTTTCTTCTCTCAGTTCCCTCTGTATCTTTGCGATTAGTTTCTAACCAATGATTGATATAATTTGGTAATTCTTGCTTAGTTCGACTAGCTACATCAATACAAACGTGCCTAGTAATCGCCTTAGCAACTATAACTTCACCTATGGTAATATCATAGGAAATTTCAAATTTATCTCCACCAATTTTATGTGGTGATAAACTAATCATTAAATTATCACCACAATAAACAGGACGCAAAAAATCTACATTCGCATGAACAATCGGAAAAGCTAGAGATGGATTAGTAAAAAATGATTTAATATTAATACCAGTAGCCACTAATGAAACTTCATAACCTTCATGGCATATTCTTAAAATATTAGTAAAATAAACTACTCCGGCAGCATCAGTATCTTGGAATCGGACAGTGTAGTAATATGTAAAAGCCATCTGACATTTCCTCAGCAGTTTTGAATGTTAAGAAAGAGACGATAAAAATAGCCCAAAATGTGTTTAATTTTGGGCAAATGATTAAAATACTTTTGATTAACTACAATTATAATCGCCACGCTACGCGAACGACAAGCTCAGTACAGTCTTGCCCGCTAGACTTATACAAAGTAAATCCACCACAGCTTAGAAAATCAACTCAAGGGTTGATAAATATCTTCAGAAGCGGGATTGAGATAAGGGTACTGCAAGTCAATCAAGTTTTGTGCAAAGTGTTGATAGATAATTTCTATTCTTTCCTCAAAAGCATTTTTCCGTCTTTCCCATGCTTCTAATAAGGCATTAGCAACAATTTGACAACGATTCATGCCAAAACTTTCTTGAGGGGCAAATTTTTGTTTTGGTTCTTCTGCTAATCCTAATCCGGGAGCGAGGTATTTAGTAAATAGGGGAATTTCTGGTTGAAAATAAGTTTGAGTTTCTTGATAAATAGTTTGGAGTATATTGCGAATTGCGGGGTAATTTTGGCTCTGAAAATCTAGAATACAGGCATCATAACGCTGATATGCGGCGGGATTATAAAGAACTTGAAATTTAAAGGCGATCGCCTCATTATTTAGTGCCTGTGTTAATCTACCCATCAGCACAATTGCGCCTGAAGATTGGACATTAAAGTAAATTCTTCCCCATCCTAAATCTGTATTTTCTGGATCTAGGTTTTCCACGCCTAAATTACTCACTGCCACATAACAGCCATTTTGCAAGCGATTTTTAGGCATCCATATTGATATTAATTCCCCCACTTTAGGTAAATTTGTCCGAGGTTGTAGATGGCATTCTGGCTCAATATATAATGTTAAATCATGCTTTTGCACAGCCATACTACCATCAGGTTCAATTCTCAAAATCTGCCAGTTTGGTTCATAATGTCCTGTACCATGATTGCTATGATGTAGCTGTTCATAGAAATCTTGATCTACGCCTAAACTATTATTTTCGATTAAATTCAGATGGGATGAACGATGATTATTTGCGGCTAAAACTGGTTGTAGTGAACCATTATAATAAATACCGTAGAGAAAATTTCTCAAAAGTATGCTCAAATATTTATGTTTTAAAGACGGTGGATTTTGTTGAAACCTATTTGCTATGTTAGCTGGTAAAGCAAAAGGTTGATAATGGGGATGGTAAATACAAAAATTTGGTTCTATTCGGATATTGTTGGCAATATCAAATAATGAATCTAGGATTTGATTGGTAGAATCATCAAACATGAACTTATTTTGCACCTCAAACTTTCGACAAATATATTTTTAAGCATTTAGAGTTATGCCAGAATTGAGCATCAATTTTTTAGATGAATATGACTCAATAGAGTTCAGGTAAGAATTTGTTCTTCTCTTTTCTTTGTATACTCTGCGCCTGGAGTGGTTTGTTAGAAAAACCGTATGGGAATATGGTTAACAACCACGTAGACGGGTTTTTTGGTAAAACAGAGGAACTAATTGTTGTTCTTTCTGGGGTTTGGGAATTGCTTGTAAGCTGGATACAGCTTGGAAAATTTCTGATTCCGAGATGCCAAAAATAGTTAATACTGATTTTTCCGGGATGGTTAACAAATTGTTGGCAACTTTAAACATACATAAACTACTGTTGTCAAAGTATTTTTGATATTCAATTTGATGTTGAATTTGTTGAATTAATGCCAAACCCGCAAATTTAACTACACGGATAATGAAATCTGGATGAGATTCTAAAATTCTGGGGAAAGCATCAAGATAAGCACGAATTAAGGCTAAGACTGAAGGCTGTAATACTTCTAGAGGAATCATCGCTAAATTTAAAGATTCTTCTAACTCTAAGGTTGGGTCTACTATTAAACTAGACAGCCAAATTTTTAAATAACTCGCTAATAGAGTTCCTAAATCAAAAGCTGGATCTCCCCAAGTGCAAGCTTCCCAATCAATTACTCTTATCAAGCAGTTATCTAGTTGTTTCCATCGAGAATGGACTAAAATATTGCTTAAATGCAAATCATTGTGAGTCAAACAAGATGGTTTCCAATCATAAGCTAAATCAGCAATGGCGAATTCTAAACTTTCGTAACGCTGATAGAGACGATAAAACTCTAATGCCTCCGTAGGAATTGTACTAAATGTTTCTGGATTGATAGATGCTAGACCTTGGGCAGGATTGTAAAAATTGTAGCGAATCTGTCCTACGGGTGCAGTAGACATAAAATCACGATATTCCAGTTTATTAAAGGTAGTACGATGTAATCCTGCTAACGTAGTACCAATAGCATTGGCAATTTCTGTAGGGAAAATACTCCGGTGTTGATAAAATTTTCCTAGTTCTGCATATTCGCTTAAATAACTCCGCACTAGGATAGAGTTTTCTTCATCAAATTGTAGTAATGATGATGCGATCGCGCCAATATTACCAAGTACTGGAAATTTTTGCAATAACTGGTGAAACAACCATTCATTAAACAATTCATGGGAATTTTGACTATGATTAATATTTCGCTCTTGTTTAATCAGCAGTTGGCGATGATCTGCCAATATTACCAGTAAATTACAATTTTTATTGCTATTCTCTGGCAATACAGATTTATAGGCAGTACCATCTTCTGAGCTACACAGCCCTGCTTTGTGCAGATACTGAATAACATTTAGAGAAGATAGAGTTAATAACATGAATTATTTCCTAGTTATTTGAATGGCTAAAGAATTACCGCAGTCAAAATTGAAGTGGCTGTAGCAGTTCTTAATTAATGGTAAAAAATTTACGAAACATTGCTATTGTCTACTAATAGCCGATTTGTGCCAGAAATGCGTGCCAAAATGGCAATATTAGCCATTTTTTTACTTTGTTTGTCTACGGAAGAAACTATAAAATCTTTACAATATCTCTAGTAGAGCTTTGCACCTTGAATAACATGATTACTGTCCCTGAAATAATTGGTAGTAGATATCAACTGTCAACTCAGGTTACTCACAACTGTTAGTAATCTATATTTCTAGTATAGCTGTGAGTAATTTATTCTGTGTCTGATCAGTAATAGTTTACTATTATACCTAATATTTTCTACTTTAGAATATAAATAGCTACACTTGGCTGTGAGCCCAAGTTTTTTATCACTATTTACGGGTATTATAACTTACTTTCATGGCAAATTAACAATTTTATACTAGAGCTGATGTACTATATTATTGATGTGAAGCTTAAAGTTATCATAAAACATGACTAATTTCACTGTGGAGGATGTCATAGTTTCTCTTCCCTATCACCTGTCACCTAATTATACCGATGCTGACTGCCAATACTACATCTTATCCAACAGTCCAATTTCTACAACGCCAAGCCGCTTCTCTGTTGCTGTATCAATCTGTTCTCAACAACGAAGTGGGTAGAAGCTTTCTGAATTTATTACAAACAGTCCGTTATACTGATGCGGATGGACGAGATTGTTTGCAAGCCTATGGCAGTTATTTTCAAGCTTTAGCCAGTAGCCAGCAAACTTGGGAAGAATACCTACTTAAACAAATTCTCATTGCAGATAATCCTTTTAGCAAATTAGCGCAACAGCAGGAGTATAGCAAATTACCCTCTTCTTTAGTCGCGGCTGTGGAACATGATTTGCAAGTATTACAAAGTTTATATGAATGCAACAGTGCCATTTTAAGTGAGTGGGTGCAAATGGCGACTCATTTACCCATTTCTCCCGTCGTCTGGTATCGAGAACCGGAAACGGCAGGAACGGAGACAGGTTTAATGGCAATTATTCCCCAACTACAAAATTGGAGTGATGTGGTAGAAGATTTAGCCACATATTATCGAGAACATGGAACCGGTTTATTTGCTCAATATCGGGCTTTTCGCTGGCAAAATGGGGCATTAGTGGGTATTACTTATCCTGACTCTGTAAAACTTTCTACTCTGGTAGGTTACGAGTGGCAAAAAGATGCTTTAGTGAAAAACACAGAGTTTTTATTGTCAGGAGAAACAGCACTGCACGTATTACTTTATGGTAGTCGGGGTTCAGGAAAATCTTCTTTAGTTAAAGCCTTGTTAAATGAGTATAGTCATAGAAACTTGCGTTTAATAGAGGTGTCTAAATTAGAATTGCCAGATTTACCTAAAATTGTCGAACAATTGCGAGGAGTTCCCCAGAAATTTATTATTTTTGTAGATGATCTTTCCTTTGAAGAAGATGATGATGAATTTAAAGCCATGAAAGTAGTTTTAGAGGGAAATGTAACTGCTAGACCAGAAAATGTGGTTGTATATGCTACTTCTAACCGTCGCCACTTAATCCGAGAATATTTCACTGATAGACCAGCCCCCAAGGATCACAATGAAGTTCATGGGTGGGATACAATACAAGAGAAGTTATCTTTTAGCGATCGCTTTGGTCTAACATTAACCTTTGAAGCCGCAGATCAAAAAACCTATTTACAAATAGTCCAGCACTTAGCCGTAAACATCAATATTGATCCCGAAGATTTAGAATTTCAGGCCTTACAATGGGCAACCCGTCATAATGGGCGTTCTGGCAGAACAGCAAGACAGTTTATTGACTTCTTAAAAGCAGATTTAGCTCTATTTGGCGAAATTCAAAATCCTACTCTAGAGTCATGATTTAAAGTCACCTATCATGTAACATCAACCTAACTATAACTGTATATTTACAAATGAAAATGTGAGGGATAATGACCTTAATTACCAATAATTCTAATAACTTGACCACTCTTAAACCTCGTAAAGTACAACCAACAATATTTAGTTATCAGGTCGTCTTAGGTATAGCTGCTTTTAGTGTGAGTTTTGGTTTAAGTCTTGTTCCCAGTTGGGATTTTTCTAAAGCTTTTTTCACCGGGATAATTACTGTCCTAGCCACCTATTCAGCTGCATTTCTAGTTGATAAACGTCGTAGAACTGATGAATTACGGACAATTGGTTCTCTGCAAAGACGCATTCGAGACATAGAAGGATTAAAATCCCGTATTGTCCGAGAAATACAGCAATTAGAAGAATATCGAAATTTATTGTATACAGAAACTCAGCAACTAGAAAACCAAATTGCTGAATGTCGCAATCAACGGGATAATTTACATCGAGATATAGGTACATTAGCCGCGCAAAAAAAGCAAATTAACTCTGATATTTATAATTTGCAAATCGAATTTAAACACCTAGAAAATAGTAATTTAGAACTAAATAATAGCTGTAATAATCTAATTTCCGAAAAACGCCGATTAGAACTAAATTGTCATACTACTCGCGCCGAAATTAACCAAATTCAACCCCAGATTGATACTCTCAAGCAAGAGAAACAAGCACTAGAAAATAATGTTGTTTTATTAGAAAGACTCAAGCCACAACTTGAAGAAAAACTCTATGAATTGCGGCTAGAAATTCAAACCCAGGAACTAAAAATTGTCAAGCAAAATGATTTATTAACACAAACAACTACAACCAGAAATAATCTAGAGAATACCCTCAGTGCTTTACAAAATCAAACATTAGCCCAACAATCTGAAGTCCATCAATTACAAAATCAAATTTCTCTCTTACAAGAGGAAAGAGATTTATTACAAAATCAAGTTTGGGAATTACTCCAACAAGTAGAAACAATTCATCCCCCACTGTTAGCCGATAATGAAGAAAGTTCTCTAGAATTATTTCCTTTCGATGAATTATTAGAACCAGTAGATACAAAAAAGCATCATCCAGAAGATTTACCCACAGAATGGCATAATTTTTTAGAAAATCTCCCAGCCTACGAAATCGAAGTGTTAAAAGCCATCGTTGAACAAGATAACCCCTTCCCAACCATTAAACAAATTGCTGAAGCCCATATTACCATGCCCAATCTCTTAATTGATGCCATTAATGAAATCGCCAATAATACCATTGGTGAATTAATCATTGAAACCAATACAGAAGTTCCTGAAATTGTTGAAGAACATTTACTAAATGTGAAAACAATAATTACAAAATATGCGGAAATTAGTAATTAGGAGTTATAAATATGGTAAAATACAGTAATATATGTAATACCAATTTTTCATGAAGATGCACATAATCAGACCCCCCTGTAGTCCACCCTTACTAAGGGGGACGGTGAAGCCGGGGAGTGAATTATATGCAACTTTACAAAGAAATGGTATAAGGGGACAGGGAAAATAAAAGAAAAATGTTCTTCATCCTGAACTTCTGTGCAGGCTAACGGACGTTTTCCCCTCTTACTCAAATATTAACAATTTAATAAAATCAACTACATGACCAAGCTGAAACTCTCGAAAAAAATATCTACTGCTTTAATTAATTCTCTCAGTGCAGGAGTAGTTCCTAGAATGGGAATTGAAAATATAGCAGTTGGTCGAGAAAAAGAACTTAATAGTCTGTTGCAAAGTCTCCATGATATCGCAGAAGGTGTAGCCGCATTTCGGTTTATAATTGGTAACTATGGATCAGGTAAAAGCTTCATGCTGCAAATGATGCGAAACCGAGCTATAGAGCAAGGATTTGTAGTAGCTGATGCTGATTTATCCTCCCAACGCCGATTAGCAGGAAGTAATAATGAAGGGTTAGCAACCTATCGAGAATTAATGAGTCATCTAGCTACAAAAACTCGTCCTGACGGTGGGGCTTTAATTTCTATTTTAGAAGGTTGGATTAATAAAATTCAGCAAGAAGTAGCTAAAGAAACAGGAATGCGTCCCAATGATGAAGGCTTTGATGATCAAGTAGAAACAAAAATTCGAGAAGTAATTCAATATATTGAAGATTTAGTTCATGGCTTTGATTTTGGTAATGTAATTATTGCTTATTGGCGTGGTTATCGCTTAGATAATGATGATTTAAAGAATGCCTCTTTGCGCTGGTTAAGAGGTGAATTTAATACTAAAACAGAAGCTAAAGCCGCGTTAGGTGTGCGGGTAATTATTGACGATGATACTTGGTATGATTATATTAAATTAATTGCTAAATTTGTCGCCGAAATTGGCTATAAAGGATTATTAATTTTCATGGATGAAGCTGTGAATTTGTACCAAATATCTACCACAGTTACCCGTGAGAAAAATTATAATCGCCTTTTGGCAATGTTTAATGATACTATGCAATGCAAAGCTGAAAATTTGGGTATTTTTATTGGCGGAACAACCAAGTTTTTAGAAGATCCCAATCGCGGACTGTTTGCTGATCAAGCTTGGCGTAGACGCACTAAAGAAAGCCGTTTTGCCACTCAAGCTAATGTTCAAGAATATATGGGTCCTGTGATTCGACTCAATCCCTTAACTGCAACAGAAATACTCACACTTTTACAGCGCTTAACAGAAATTCATGCTTTGAATCTTGGTTATCAAAGCACTTTAAAAAACTCACAATTAGAGGAGTTTATTCAAGAAATTGTTAGTCGTTTGGGTGCTGAAGCTTTGCTGACTCCAGGGGAAATTATTCGGGATTTTATCAGTGTGTTGAATGTGATTTATCAAAATCCAGAAATTAAGTTTACTGAGTTAATTCATGGCGCTAATTTTCATCCTACGGTTGTGGGTAAAGATAGCAGTTTGGATGATGATAATGCTGCGGAATTTAGTTTGTAGATTATTTATTAGAATTTAGTAAGCCTCAAATCTTCTGCTATCATAGTAAAAAGTTAGAAATGTATTATCATCAACCAATATTCCTAAGATGATATCGAGATTTTCTCTAAAATATGGACTACCAGATTCTTCTTCATTGCTAATAGCTGGTTTATCCAATATTTCTACAACAATAGCTGGTTGATTTAGGTAAGGTAGTCTTCTATTCTTGAGATTTTTTTTCCATTTCACTAATTGTCCAACTTGAAACGCATCTTTTTTGAGAAAATTATTGCAAGCTGTTTGTAGTTGAGTTGTGTATTCCTCTCCGTAGCTTTCTTTTTCTGGAGCAATTTCATCTTCTTCATCTTCTTTAAAGTTATCAGTTTGAAGAGTTTGTATTAATGCGCCTATTAAATCTTGGCTATTGTTCTTTTCTTCGCTCATATAAATTACTATTTAACTCCTTATCAAGGATAAACTAATTGGGGACTTTTGGAATGATATTCTCTGTCTAGTATTTTAACACTCTTTTTAAATGAACCACCATTTATTTTCCCAGGATTAGAAAAGATGTAATTATTATGTTTGTTTGATTCTGACAGATACAACCAGATTTCGTCACTTATTTTTTTTAATAACCGCGTTTGGCGTAGTTTAATTTCTTCTTTATTTTCTAATCCTTCAACTACATAAAATGATTTAGGAGGTCGTAACTTATAACTAGCGGGTACAACATCCTCTAACCACCAGTCAAATAACTCACGTCTACCGTAAGAACCGGGGAAAATAGCATAACCTTCTAAACAATCATATAGAATTTCTAAAATTGATTCTACTGCTTGGTCATATTTTATAACTTTTATTGCATTATAAAAAACATCTAACGCTTCACTGATTTCTTGAAAGTTTGCTCCTTGTTTATGAAAATAAGATTCATGAGATTTGAATATCTCATTAATTAATTGATCAAGCTGATTGGGAATAATATTGATAGTTTTACCTGAACTACTAATAATTTTCTGTAAGAATTCTTCTAACAATTTAATAATTATTTTTGGTAAGGAATTGCTAGGATCATAATATTCTAAAGTAGGTTCTACGGCTAGACTTAAGATAAGTGTCATCCAGAGATAGCGTAAGTGACTTAATGTCTGATCTTTCTCACCAAGCACTTCTAGAACTGCTTTTAAATCATCTTGTAGTGAAGCATTTTCATCTGTCTCTAGTTCATATAATTCTTGATAAGATTCTAGTTTTATTTTGTCTACTAAAACCTGAAGAGACTTAGAATTTTTGTTCAATTCATACGGATTTAAATTTGTAAATAAAGTTGATGTTAATATCATGGTGTATTCCTTCCTTTGAAATAGTTTTATTGATAGATATGACAATATTACCTTTTTATTTTGGGTCGAGGTAGTCCCAGAATACTTTTACTTTAATATTCCGAAACTTCTCCTCAAATTGTCTTATGACATCTTCACAACTTGGACAAGGGTTTCGTTCTGTATACAGATAGAGATATCCTTTTATTCCTAGATCATACTTCATTTCAATTTCAATAGTATCTGCAATTGTTGATAATACTTTGTATTCTGCATCAGTATTGGTAGGACGTTTTGTACGGGGATGAAGTTGTGGATTAAATTGTCCTCCTTCTGACTTTGGTTTAGGTATGGGAATTAGAGTTGTGCAGTTAGATGTTGTTCCTGCACAAAAAATTACATCCCCTACATATACTTCAGCAACTGCAACATTACTTTTAATCTTAAAGAATGGTTGGAAAATAATTGGTTTACCGAGAATTTTCTCTCGAATGTAAGTTGCTGATTCCTTTAATCTCTCTTTGATTAGATTTTCGTCTCCATAGTCCAAATTATCTTGCGTATTTATCATGTGACAATATTAGCACCCGTACAGGATGTTATTTCCCTGATAACATAAATAATAAAGCAGCTAGTCAGCATTCACAATAGACCTGTCCACAAAACAACAAAAATAGGTATAAAACAATGATTCGTTTAAAACCCTGGCAATGGATAATCTTAATTTCACCAATTGCGGTAATTATCTCCTTCCTTATCATCTGTGCAGGAATACAAATTCACGCTTGGGGATTAAGTTGGGTTTGGGCTTTATTTACATTTGTATTTGTCGGTTGGCGGTGGTTATTGGTACGGTGGACTAAACCGGCAATCAATCAAATTGAAGCTGTTTTTGCAGAAGTTAAAGAAGAGTTAGAAACTACCACAGAGAATAATTCAGTTATCGAAACAGATACGACTAAAGCAGTAGAAACAGCATTACAAAATATTCTCACCGCATCTGCAAATGATTTACCTATTTGGGAAGATTGGCAAACTTTTTGGCAAAGATGTCAAGATTTAGTAGTAGCAATTTCTCATATTTATAACCCTGAAGTTAAATATCCGCTTTTAAATATTTACATTCCCCAAGTTTATGGTTTAATTCGGGGTACAGTAGATGATATGGATCAATGGATGCAAAAATTATCTCCGGTTCTTAATCAAGTTACCGTTGGCCAAGCTTATCAAACCTATGAAGTCTATCGCAAATTAGAACCATCTGCCCGTAAATTGTGGAAAGTTTGGAATTGGGCGCAATGGGTATTAAATCCGGTCGCTGCGGTAGCTAAAAAAGCGAGTGAAGGTGTGGGAAATCGGGCTTCTCAGGAATTATTAATAAACTTGAGTCAACTATTACGAGAAGCCGCTTTACGGAACTTATGTAAACAAGCGATCGCTCTCTATGCAGGAACTAAAATTGAATTACCTACCCCCACCATACCCGAAGTTAAAACTCAAACCCTGCGTGACATTCTCACCCAAGCTGAACCCGTAGAAATTGTTGCCCAAAAACCTGTAAATATCTTGATTATCGGGCGCACAGGTGCAGGTAAAAGTAGTTTAATTAATACTCTTTTTCAGAATGAATTGGCTGCGGTTGATGTTTTACCCAGTACAGATACAATTCAAAATTACCATTGGGAAACGGAAAATGGGGAAACTCTCAACCTTTGGGATACTCCCGGTTATGAACAGGTAAAACGGGAAGATTTGCGAGATTTAGTGATTGATTATGCTAGTAATGCTGATTTACTATTATTAGTTACTCCTGCACTTGATCCAGCTTTGCAAATGGATCTGGATTTTCTCGAAGATGTAAAATCACAAGTCGCAGATTTACCGATTATTACCATTGTCACTCAAGTAGATCGGTTGCGTCCTATACGTGAATGGCAACCACCTTATAATTGGGAAAAAGGAGAAAAACCCAAAGAAATTTCTATCAGAGAAGCCACAAAATACCGCCAGCAACTATTAGGAACTTTCACTAATTTAGTTTTACCTATCGTTACCAATGATCCCAAAACTAATCGTAATGCTTGGAATATAGAAGCTTTATCATCGGGATTATTAGCAGCAATAGATCCGGCTAAACAATTACGGTTAACTCGCTTTTTACGTAATTTAGAAACCCGCATTGTTGAATCGGCTAAAATTATTGATCATTACACATTTCAAATGACAACTACCCAAGGAGTTGCCGCACTATTAAAAAGTCCAGTTTTACAGTTTATTTCCACATTATCCACAGGTTCTCCTACCCTTGCTTATTTACTTGCAGAACAAATTCCCATTGAACAATTACCCATAGTAATTGGTAAATTACAAATGGCTTATGAACTTTTTCCCCTATTAAATACAGACAATTCTAAATCCCGCAACTTTGATTTATTATCTCTGTGGCCATTGTTGCTAGAAAACCCATCTACACCAGATCGTAATGCTTGGGCTTTTGGTCATGCTTTAATAGAATATTGGACGCAAGATTTAACAATTGAACAACTGCAAACTAGATTTAATTATTATCTTCAACATTGAAAAATCAGAGGCATTTCATATAACTTTTTTATGAGAGCGAATAGCAATCCTAAATAAAATGTGAACATCTCTTATTTTCTTACCTCTGTGTCCTCTGTGTCTCTGTGGTTAGTTAAAAAAAGTTCATAACTAAAATAGGATTGCTATATTTCCAAGATATCTATTACCAAGGATAGTAATACATTGCTGAGTTCAGAGATATTATTTGCTAGTAAAGGGGTTCAAAATTACCTGGTTGAAATTTTCAGGTTTAATTTCCAGCCATGCACCATCCTTTACTGTTGATTTTCGTTAAAATCACGATTTTTTCTTTAATGTTAGCCATAGGATGCAATCTCTGTTTTGAAGAAATGCTTTCTCTGTGGCGAAAACCGGCTTTACTACTCCGCGCGCTTTTAGCCGTTGTGGTGCTAGTTCCTTTAGTGGTTATCCTGCTGCTAAAACTGTTTAACTTACCCCCCGAAGTAATCACAGCATTAGCCTTGTTGGCGGCTTCTCCAGGTGCGCCTCTGACCACAAAAAGAGCGCGAAAGGCTGGAGGCAGATTCTCTTACGCAGCTAGTCTTCAGCTAACCCTCGCCATACTTGCAGTCTGCGTTACTCCCGTCACCTTGGGGATTTTTTTCAGCCTATTTCAGCATCTTGTAGAAAAAGTGACAATTCTAGAAGTCGCCCGACAGGTGATCATGGTACAGTTATTGCCTGTCAGTATCGGTATGTTGCTGCAAAAGTTTATTCCTAAATTTGCCGAAAATATCGCCCAACCTTTAAATTTTATTGCTGATATTCTTTTATTACTGCTGGTTGTTTTGGCTGGTATTTTAGGAATTCCCCTATTTTTTAAAGTTTGGGGATTACCAATGATTGTAATCACAATCATGATCATTGTTTCTCTAGTAATAGGACACAGTTTAGGAGATCATAATGATGATACACAACCAATTTTAGCAATTTCCTGTATTGCTCGTAATGTGGGATTAGCCTTGTTTATTGCTATTTTGAATGACGTACAACAACAGGTAATTCCCACACTCATAGCCTATGTAATTGTAGGAGCAGTTATAGGTGGTTTTTACTCAATTTGGAATAAACGCAAATTGCAATACCAAGCTACTTAATTATGGCATTATTTGAACAGTTAGAGAGCGGGTTAGCATTTATTGTAACTTTGCTCAAATTCTTACTAGAATCTATTGCTGTCTTTTGTATTTTATTGGGTGTATTAAAAACCGGAAAAATAGCAATTTCTCTGAACCATCATCATAGTCAAAACCGATTTCTACAAATCCGGCTCAACTTTGGAATTTGGCTAGTGTTGGCATTGGAGTTTCAATTAGGAGCAGATATTCTTTCCACAACCTACCATTCAACCTTTGAGTCTCTAGGAAAATTAGGAATAGTTGCCTTAATCAGGACTTTCCTTAATTATTTTCTGAGTCAAGAACTCAATAAACAACAATAAAAGTAATTATTCAGAGGTAATTTACAGGCACATCTTACCACAATGAGTCAACCACCTATAAACTCAGAAACACCTGAACAGTTGTCTACCAATGATTTGGCAGCAGATAGAACAGAACTAGCTAAATACCGCAGTCGGGCAGCAGCAGACCGCACATTAATGGCGTGGATACGCACTTGTCTTTCCTTAATTGGTTTTGGTTTTGGTATTCCTACTATCGTTAGGGCGATTGAAAATACTCGCATTAGTCATCATTTTAACCCAGTCAGATTTTCGGTAATTGTGGGACTGTCTTTTATTGTTACGGGAATGTTGGGAATAGTTTTAGGGTTAAGAGAACACCGTCAGTTACTTAAAGAAATTCAAAATAATCGCTATACTTACGAAACCTCTCACAGTGCGGAAATTATCGGTGTGGCTTTACTTGTAATTGGTTTAGTGAGTTTTATTGGTGTGGTAATTCGGGCAATGAATTTTTGACTTTTGATTTGACGGTGGTACTAGCTTATGCTCTATGCGGGAGAATTTTTTAGGCTGATATTTTATTACTAGTACCATCGTTTGGCCAAAATATGTTATTTATCGGCGACTTATTGCTTTTGTTTCAAAATTCCACAATACAGTAATAATTTCTGGATTTTGAAGTTCTCCTTTCCAGATAACTCGTAAACCACGCAGTTTATCTATAAATTTTGCATAAATAGTATTTCGCAAATTTTTATCTAGTATGGTAACTCTAATATCGTTACCATGAAAATCCTTTTCCCCATATAAGAGAGCAATTTTCATCATTGTTTCATTAATTGCTCGTTGCTGTTTACGTCTTTGTGTATGATCAGGATCTAGAAACCGGATTTTCTCTTTGAGAGTACCAATTTTATATTGATTTTCATCACTTTGAAATATTTGATTTAGTTGTTTTTGAGTATTCATAACGCTTTTTCCCTAACCGTTCATTACAGCATAAGGAGATAAATTAGCTGTGTATAGGGAAAATAAGGGAAGATATTAACTCCTTTATCTTCCTTTATCTCCACTTCCCAACAGGGATGAAATTGGTTAAAGTAGTAACAGTTAATGATGAAGTCGAGTATCTACCTATGAATAAACAACGTAGACGCGGTTTTTCTGTCAAACCTGAAGGTCGAATTTTAATTGAACAAAAGATGCGAGATAAAGGCTACAATCGTGATAAATTGGCGGAAGTAGCGGAAATTAGTATTGATACTATTAATTCTCTTCTCCGTGGAGACAATAAAGAAAGGAAAACTATTGAAGCTGTTGCGCGTGCTTTAGATATTCAATTAACAGATATTGTTGATGCTAGTGAGTTGTATCCTCAAGTTGAAAATATAACAAAAGATGATATTAACATTAACTGGGTGCAAGTTTGCCATAAGATGTTAGAAGAACAGCAAGAACAACAACGCATTAGACGTAAAGCTTCAGCAATGGGATATGAGGTAAATGTTCATGTACCATTGGGGTTAGTTGAACGGAAACAGCAACAACGAAGAAATGAAAATGTTGAAAGAAAAGAGATTTATCAGTTAGAACCAGAAGTTATTACTAAAACATATCAACATCAAGATTTTTTACAAGAGGTCATTAATAAAGGTTATCAGGGAAAAAATAAACATATTGCTATAGTTGGAGAACCGGGAGCAGGTAAAACCACGTTATTAAATGCTATTGCTTCAGACATCAAAGATAAAAATCATAAGTTACCAATTTTTATTTCTCTTGGTAGCTTACAAGGTATGACATTAGCTGATTATATTCTGAAAAAATGGCTACCTGATGCTATTAGGTTAATAAATATTGTTCCTACTTCAGAAATAGAAGCACAACTACAAACAGAATTTTATCAAGGTAATTTTTATCTGTTGCTAGATGGTGTTGATGAAATGGGAGAATCTTCATCTATACAAGCATTAAATAAAATTTATCAAGAATTGACAAATTGGTTAGGACAAGCACGAGTTATTTTAACTTGTCGGTTAAATGTTTGGGATGCTACTGTAACTAATAATATTTTACCTGGGTTTAATACTTTTAAAACTCAGGAATTTAACCCTGAACAAGTAAATACATTTATCGCAGAATGGTTTCAAGTTGCTAATAATATCAATGGTGGTGAAAAATTAATTGCACAATTGCAGGAAGAAGGAAAGGAAAGGATTAGAGAGTTAGTAACTAATCCTTTAAGATTATGTTTATTGTGTCAGATTTTTGATCAAAATGACCAGGGAGAATTACCAGAAACCAAGGCTCAATTTTATGAAATATTCACTCGTTATTTTTATGAATGGAAACCGGAATTAGTTCCTGATTTAATCAAGTCTTATGAATTGAAACAGGAATTACATGAAGCATTAGGTAAATTAGCTTTAGCGGGAATTAATAGTGATTTGAGATTTAGATTAAAAAGAAGTTTTGCTGTAAAAACAATGGGGGATGAAAAGTTATTTAACTTAGCTTGTGAGGTTGGTTGGTTAAATCAGGTAGATAGAGATGCTGTAAATGATGAAGATGTTTATGCTTTCTTTCATCCTAATTTTCAGGAATATTTTGCAGCTTTAGTTATTGATGATTGGCGTTATTTTTTAAATCATGTTTCTGATAATCCAGATGAGGGTATTTATCGGGTTTTTGAACCTAAATGGAAGGAAGTAATGTTAATGTGGATTGGAAGAAATGATATTCAAACAGAAGATAAGGAATTTTTTATGAATACTTTGATAGATTTTACAGATAATTGTAATTCTATGTGTGGTTATTTTTATTATGAAATTCCTGATTTTTTAGGAGGTTTATTAATAGTTGAATTCCCTGATTTTAGCCGTAGTTATGAAATAGTTGAAAACATAGTTGAATACAGTTTCGGCTATTTTGATAATCCGACTCAAGAATGGATATACTTCCCTTATTTTATAGCTAAAAAAGCAAAAGATGTTTTAAAATTAATTCACAAATCTCATGTTTCTAATGCTATTATTATCAGAATAAAAATAGTGCTTGAATTGATTAAAAATGAATATTTTGATCAACAGAAATCTACAGAGTTATTTTTTGATATGTTTTGGACTTTAAACAAATTTGATCCTAACCATTATTATGTAATCAATAGGTTAATTTTTTGGATAGAAGAAGGAAAGAGTTGGAATAATTATCATAATGATCACGATAACCCTAAAACATTTCCTTATGATGAGATTACAATTAGCAACCCATATATAGTTGATAAATTATCAGAAATGCTAATTCAAAGCTACAATTGTATTGTTGATAAACGTAATAAAGAAAAAATGAAAAAAGAAATAGAGAAAATAGAGAAAGAACAACTTAAAAAAGAAAATACCTATGGTAAAATTATAATTAGGCAAGATTATGAAGATTATGGTAACGACTACTACAAGCTTGGAGAAGCTCATCTGGAATATCTTAGAGAAGAAGATGAAAGATTAAATAATTTAGTAGGACTAAATGAAAACACCATAAAAATTGCCAGCATATTTTATAATATTGCAACAACATTAACAAGAATCTCTTATAAAGATGAAAATATATTCAATCTTTTTGTCAGCATAATCAAGCAAGAATGTAATGATCCTAATTTTGATCATGATTTTTGTTTAAACTTATTTGTCAATATAGGAAATTTTGAAAGTAATAAGGAAGAATTACTCAATTTTATCAATGAAAAATTGATGAATAATCTGATTGAAAATCATCTTCGCTGCTGTCTTACAGAGTGTTTATTAAAACTTGAACCACAAAACAATTTAGCCATAAATATTTTGATTGAATCACTAGCAAATATTAAAGATGATAAAAATAGGTTGCAAATTGTGTCAATATTAATTGATTTAAATATTAATAGTCAGGAAATTTTAAATACCCTTGTTCAATTACTTTATGATAAAAAAATAACAAATTCTGCAAAAAGTAGTTATCAAAATTTTGATAACTCAATTTTTAATTTACTTTATAAAGATACTTGTGAAAAAGCAATAAGTTACTTAACTAAAATAGCATATTACTCTGATGATGCAAGGATTGTTTTAGATGATATTTTTCAAAATAGCAAATATGTTATTTTACAAGAAAATGCCGCTTGGCAAATTTTAGAAATTGAACCTTATAATCACATAGCACTGAATTTCTTATTAGAAAGATATAAAGATAAAAGTGATGATAATTCATATCAATATTTTTCTAGAGAGAAATTTATTGATTGTTTAGATAAACACCCAGAACTTACAAAAAATCTTCTGAATGTGTTAAGCAATTGTCAAGATGTTACTATATCTACATTAATAATTGATATTTTAGGAATCATAAATGATGAAAAATACCAATTAGAAATCATAAAAGTATTATTGGCTATTATTAAGTATGCTTATGATGAAAATATTATTTATGAAATTGCTCTTATTATAGGTGGTCTTAATGCAATAAATACAGCAGGTAATGAACAATACAAATTAGAAGTAGTTCAAATATTAAATCAAATATTAAATAATACTCTTAATGAAGATATTATTTGTGTTGCTGCTACAAGTTTGAGTATAATTGATACTCAAAATATAAATGTTATTAATATACTTCTGAGTTTATTAAATAAAAAAACATCTGGTAGGACAGATTATTGGTTAAGACAAAGAATGCCAATCATCGCCTCTCAAAATATAAATATAATCAATGAATTAATGTATCGGCTCAATA
>NZ_PGEM01000243.1 GCF_002934005.1 Cuspidothrix issatschenkoi CHARLIE-1
AAAAAAGTTTTTAGGCATTTTTTTATACGTGGAATAATAAAATGTCCTAGAAAGGGTTTAAAATGCAAAATAAAACGACTACTCATTTTTGAGTAGCCGGAGAATAATTATAATGGTGTGCAATTAAAAGGAGCACTGTATTGAGCATACCACACGCATTTATGCCGAGAAAATTTATTGATGTTGAGAAGAACCCTTAACTAAACTTGAAGACGAATGTCGGCATAGCGTGAGCTATTAAGCCGACGAGTCGACAGTTTCAGGGATTGTTAAGCGTTCTGAGGCTCAACATCAATAAAGCAATTGGAATAATGCAATTAATTATTAAGATGTTGTAAATTTTTAAATTTTAGAAGTAATTTATGATGAGATATGTTATTTTGAGGTGGTAATAATTCTATATGTAGGGAGTTTTATTTTCATGGAATACGTTTCAAAATTAGTCGAAGCTATCTCTAATGCAGTTTCAGCAGGACAATCTGGAGATTATGCTGAATTAGCTAAATCAATCGGTAATATTGTGGTTAACGGTGTTAGTATAGCAGAAGATATTGCTAAAGCACTTGGTTATATGTAATAGGTATCTTCACTCATTACATATAAAGAGATTAATCAACTAATCGTTGATTAATCTCTTTTTTGTTTTTCGATGGTTTTTTTATTTGCTGTTATATCTTTTAAATTTAGTAATAAAAAAATAATCATTTTGAGTGTTTTTTTGTGGTTTTTAAGACGAGTGAAACGAGTCTTTTCTTATCTTGATACTATAGGTAACTATTACAAGCGAACCTAACAACCTTAAATCCGTTGTCATATCTGGCTTCAAGCACAAAAAAAGTTGCTTTTTCATACCTAGTATAGTAGAGTTTATAGTGACCAAACAAAAACTTTACAAGAAAGGAGAAAAAGCAACTTTTTTATATATAATGTTTGAGAAAACAAAGTTGTTTTTATGTGTTATAACATGGAAAAGTATACAGAGAAAAAACAAAGAAATCAAGTATTTCAAAAATTTATCAAACGACATGTGAAAGAAGGACAAATGGATTTGATAAGGGAGTGCAATACATTCTTGAGTTTTGTGGCAGATAAAACATTAGAGAAACAGAAATTGCATAAATCTAATTTATGTAAAAATCGATTTTGTCCTGTATGTGCATGGCGAAAAGCGAGAAAAGATGCGTTAGGTTTATCATTGATGATGCAATATGTAAAACAAGAGGAGTCAAAATCATTTATATTTTTAACACTTACGACCCCAAATGTTACAGCTGAGCATTTAGAAAGTGAGATAAAGCATTATAATGAATCATTTAGACGATTAAGTAATCGTAAGCATTTTAAATCTATTGCGAAAGGTTATGTTCGTAAACTGGAAGTAACGTATAATGCGGAACGTGACGATTATCATCCTCATTTTCATGTGTTAATTGCAGTGAATAAATCGTATTTCACAGATAAAAGATATTATATTAGCCAACAAGAATGGTTAGATTTATGGCGTGATGTAACAGGAAATCCAGATATTACACAGGTTCATGTTCAACGTGTAAAACAGAACAATCGAAAAAGCACATCGTATGAAATCCAGGCTAAATACACGGGGAAAGATAGCGATTATCTATCGAATCAAAAAGTATTTGATACGTATTATAAATCGTTGAAAGGAAAACAGGTACTTGTTTATTCTGGATTGTTTAAAGAAGCACGTAAAAAATTGAAAGATGGCGATTTAGATTATCTTAAAGAAATTGATCCAACTGAATACGTGTATCAGATTTTTTACATGTGGAATAAAAATGAATATTTAGCGAGTGAAATTTTTG
>NZ_PGEM01000029.1:0-2136 GCF_002934005.1 Cuspidothrix issatschenkoi CHARLIE-1
AGTTGCATTTTTCCTTGTCGGATATGAGAAATTGAGGATATCCAGATAGTTGAAACTGTTCCCAGTTAAGAGTTCCCTGTTCCCTCTCCTCACAGACAACTTTTTCAGCAAACCCTAATTAAAAGTGATGATATTAACTACCATAACCTCAGAATTACCCAAAAGCCAGAAAAAGAAGATATACTGGGTTATTATAGATGTCTGCTAGAAATTAATATTCACAACACTTACAGCCAATCTCTAAAAACCGTCTGGATATTTTCTTTTTGTAACAGGACTTACGCAAGTGTCACACTTCAAAATCTGGGTAGAGGTAATAAGATCCCCGACTTCTGAGATCAATTTATAATTTAGTGGACACAATAAACAAAAGTTGTAAGGTGCGTCAGATATCAATAATCTGTTTATTTGCAAGATTTATACAGTCTGACACACCCTATAAATCTTGACTCCTGACAGTGATTATTTTAACAATGCCTCAAAAACCTACCCATTCCTACACAGAACGTTTAGCCTTTGAACGTTTATTACTATTAATTGCCACATTATTAAAAAATCCCGGTGTAGGTAGTCCTGATGTTCTCGACTCTCATAATTATGAGAATCATGATGCCATGATTTCTGTCCGAGAATATCTGCAAAAATTAGCAACAGAACTGAATATAGAATTACCTCCGGGATATCCAGCAACTTCTACATTGCGGAAAGATTTAGAAACCCTCAGACGTTATGCTATTCTTGATCAGCGAATGTATCGGTGGGGATATTATTTAGGCACAGGCGCGCTTTCTACCACAGAATTAAAAGTAGCATTTAACGCCATAGCATCTCAAGCACAATATCAAGGTGATGCCCAAATTAGGCGCATTTATGAAACTCTGACCAAAAGATTACGCGGTTTGGATATGGAACTCAAAGGAGAATTTTTTTATCCTACCCGTCAACATCTCAACCGTGCCATAATTCACACAGACCCAGAAGAAATGGCAGCACAGGGAGAAAACAGAGATACATTATTTCATCAATTACCATTATTAGAACAAGCTATAAGTCAAGGACAAGCTATAGAAATTTCTCGTACTAAAGATTTATATGGTACTAATCGTACTGGGCGGTTTCAAGTATTTCCCCTCCAATTAATTTATCATGATATCGCCTGGTATTTATTATATGAGTATTGTGAAAATGGACATTTAGTCATGGGGCGCGTTAACCGTTTTAATAGTCATTGTTATCCCTTACCAATACCTCCCAGGGATTTAGAAAAACAAAGAGAAAGTTTAGCTAAAGCCTATACATTATTTGCTAATGGTTGGGGTTTAAATTTAGGCGACCTAGAACCACAAAAGGCAGAATTAGCAGGAACTCTGAAATTCATTAACGTTAAAGTCCGTTTTTTTCCTCCCATCTCTGCCTTTATTTTAGAAGGAGAACGTCGTCACCTTTATCAAAAAATCACTCCTGGAGTTATAGACAAAACCACTGGAGAATACGCATTTATAGAATATGCTGTAAACTTGCCACCCCGATCTTTAAACGAGTTTAGTTTCTGGCTTTATCGTTATATGGACAAAGCAGAAGTCTTATCTCCTCCTCAATTGGTAGAAAAACACCGCCAATCTGCACAGGCTTTACTTGACCGCTATTTTCATCCAGATCCCCGACTTCTGTAATCAATTTATGATTTGTGGACATAATATATAAAAGAAGTCGGGGATCTTATCACCTCAGTTCATGCCCAGATCCCCGACTTCTCTAATCAATTTATGATTTGTGGACATAATATATAAAAGAAGTCGGGGATCTTATCACCTCAGTTCATACCCAGATCCCCGACTTCTGTAATCAATTTATGATTTGTGGACATAATATATAAAAGAAGTCGGGGATCTTATCGCCTCAGTTCATGCCCAGATCCCCGACTTCTGTGATCAATTTATGATTTGTGGACATAAAATATAAAAGAAGTCGGGGATCTTATCACCTCAGTTCATACCCAGATACCCGACTTCTCTAATCAATTTATGATTTGTGGACATAATATAAAAGAAGTCGGGGATCTTATCACCTCAGTTCATGCCCAGATCCCCACTTCTGTAATCAATTTATGATTTGTGTATAAACACCTTGAGGATC
>NZ_PGEM01000029.1:2203-5566 GCF_002934005.1 Cuspidothrix issatschenkoi CHARLIE-1
TATAAAAGAAGTCGGGGATCTTATCACCTCAGTTCATACCCAGATCCCCATTTAATCAATACTTAAATTAATTGGTAGTCGTGTATAAACACCTTGAGGATCGTTCATTGTTTGTAATATTTTGATTTCCTGCTGGAATTTCCCTAACTGAGTCATTAAAGGGTTGGGTGTTGAACTGGTAGTGTTTTCCATGCCTAATTTAGCTTTAGTTTCATCTAAGTTTTGGCCAAATAAGCGCTCTCCAAATCTACTAACTTGGGGATATTCTTCTAATTCCCAATCATTGCCTAATTTTGCTTCTTTAGCTGCATATTGAATGGCAACATTTAAACCACCAATTTCATCAACTAAACCAAGTTGTTTAGCTGCTGTTCCTGACCAAACTCGTCCTTGGGCGATGTCTGCAACTTTGGTAATGGGTAGTTTGCGACCTTGGGCAACTTTCTGCAAAAATAGATTATAAACTCGGTTAACACTGCGTTGATAAACCGCTAATTCCGTGGGAGATTTAGGACGGGAAATAGTTTGTTGATCGGCGAATTGTGATGTTTTTACAGAGTCCCAAGTAATACCATTATTATTTGCCAATTTTTGACCATTAAATAATACGCCAAAAACACCGATAGAACCTGTAATTGTATTTGGTTCAGCAAAAATCCGGTTGGAGTCACTAGCGATCCAATATCCACCGGAAGCGGCCACGTCTCCCATAGAAACAATCACGGGTTTAACTTGACGGGTGAGTTTAATTTCTCGCTGCATAACTTCCGCTGCGGTAGCACTACCCCCAGGACTATTAACGCGTAAAACTACGGCTTTGATATCGTCGTTTTCCCGAATTTTGGCGAATATTTTGGCATAGCGATCGCCTCCAACTTCACCATCATTGCCGCTACCGTTGACTATTTCTCCTTCTGCATAGACAACAGCAACTTTATGATCGGCATCTAAAGATTCTTCAGGAATTTCTGCATAATCACTCAGGCTAATTTTAGTGAATGTTTTATCTTTTTCTTCCTGACCAGTTAATTTTTTTAACTCACTAAATACTTCGTCTTGGTAAGCAATTCTATCTACTAAAACATTAGATTTTGCTTGTGGTGCTTCTAAAATTGGTTGACTATTAGCGATCGCTTGTAATTGTTCCGCTGGTATATTGCGACTTTGACCCACAGATGTAAGCCATTCTCCCCAAATATCATCTAACAATTTCTGGGTTTGTTCTCGATTTTCTGGGCTGAGTTTATTCAAAATTAGGGGTTCTACCGCACCCTTGAATTTACCGACTCTGACAATTTGTACCCCAATGCCATATTTTTGCAATGCACCTGTTAAGAACATTGGTTGTGAACTCAAACCGTTCATTTCCATTGCTCCCATGGGATGAAGTACAATTTGATTAGCCACTGAACTCAAATAATATTCTTTCTCACCCCAATTTGTACTATAGGCAATAATTTTTTTACCAGCTTGACGAAATTCGGCTAATGCTTGGCGAATTTCCTTGAGGGAAGCATAACCTAGACTATTCGCATTATTTCCATCTATATAAACACCAACAATGCGTGGATCAGTGGCTGCTTTATCTAAACTTTCAATTACTTTACGTAGTGTAATCGCACTTTCATCTACACCACTGAGGGCTTTTTCTAGAAATTTACTGGAATTAGGTTCACTATCAGTAATTTTCATAGACAAGTCTAATACTAAAACTGACTTATCTTTAACTATTGGGGCTGCACTTTGGGAACTGGTTGCTGCAATCAATAATAATAAAAATCCTAATGTACTGACTCCAGAAAAAATAGTCAGTCCTAATAAACTGCCAATTAAACTTGCAAAGGTTTGTTTAAGAAAATTATTCATTAGTTATTAATTAAGTTGTTTGTTGTCGGTTGTCAGTGGTTAATTATAGCGGTATGCACTTGAATGAGATACAGAATTTACTTAAAAAACTAAAGGGAACGGGGAACACCGAAGAGAGTTTTGAGTGATTTTACTTTTCTTCACATACCTTTAAATTTTTCTGTTCACCTACTTATACACTCTCATGACTTTCAACTCTGTTCCCTGTCCCCTGCGATGCACTGAGCCTGTCGAAGTGTTCCCTGCTATATTAACTGTAAACTCTGAGATTGCTTTAATTGATACAGATTACTGTTACCTGTACAGAATAACACGGTAGTGATTTCAGCAATTAATATCTCTGTTAATTCTACTACAGCCGCCTCCGATAATGCTGCGGCCTTGAGGAAGGGCATTGCTAAACCAGTAATATCAGCCCCTAGAGCGATCGCTTTAGCTACATCTAACCCATGACGTAAACCCCCAGAGGCAATTAACGGAATATGGGGAAAATTTGCCCGAATACTGGTAATACATTCTGCTGTCGGTATCCCCCAATCCCCAAATGTTTGCCCCAAACGCCTTTGTAAAGAGGTTTCTGCCCGTTCGCTTTCTACCAAAGCCCAGGAAGTCCCACCAGCACCCGCTACATCAATAACTTGTACTCCAGCAGCTAGGAGTTTTTCTGCCATTTTTGCTGAAATGCCATTACCTACTTCCTTGGCAATGACGGGAACTGGTAATTTAGAGCATAAATTGGATATTTTGTCAAGTAGTCCACTAAAATTAGTATCACCTCTAGGTTGAATGAACTCTTGCAACGGATTAATATGTAAAATCAAAGCATCAGCCTCGGTAATATCAATAATTCGCAAACATTCATCAACACCATATTGATAATTAAGCTGAACCGCGCCTAAGTTGGCCAAGAGGAGAATATCAGGTGCATATTTACGTACAGCGAAAGTATCCCCAACTTGAGGTTTTTCCACTGCTACCCTGACAGATCCTACACCCATTGCTAATTGATATTTTTGGGCAACTTCCGCCAGACGACGGTTAATAATTCCCGCTTGTTGGGTTCCTCCCGTCATGGAAGAAATTAACAAAGGTGCATGGAGATGTTTTCCTAGGAAAGTTGTACTCACATCAATATCTTTACCGTCAAGTTCTGGTAAACAAACATGGGTAAACTGATATTTTTCTAACCCAGTGGTAACTACTGGACACTGAACATTATCTTCTAAACAGATCCGGATATGATCTGCTTTGCGATTTTGAGTTTCTGCTGGAATGATAATGGGAGAGTTCACGGCGGATATATAAAATTATGTTAACAACACTTAGAGGGTGTTTGAAATTCTTATTCCCCCAGAATAAATTACGGGATAAGTAGGTGAACCGAAAAATTTAAAGGTATGTGAAGAAAAGTAAAATCGCCCAAAACTCTCTTCGGTGTTCCCTGTTAAGAGTTCCCTGTTCCCTTGCCCCAACGACAATTTTTAACGCTAACCTACT